>DASUME010000547.1:0-4987 GCA_036277895.1 Polyangiales bacterium | reverse complement strand
AGTCTTCTCGATGCGTATGAATCGATCGTCGATGAGCATGTTGTTCGCGCTGTGCGCCATTTCCGCGTGCAGCGATGCGAGCGATGGCGTCAACGACTCGCAAGAGAGCCTGCGTCGCGGCCAGCTTGCAGATGGTGGTTCCCTCCAGGGACGTGGTGATCGTGATGACGACGCCGACGAGGCTACCGAAGAGGCGCTCGAGGGCGACGGCGGACGCCGTGGTCGCGGGGCCGGCGACGGCGGCAAGGGCCGTGGCGGCTTCTGGGGCTTCCACGCGGATGGTGGTTGCCGCAGCCCCTTTGGTGGCGGATCGAGCGGTCGCCGAGGTCATGACCAGGACGACGCGGACGACGAAGAGGACGTGGCCGGTGAGCAGGACGACGAACAGGACCAGGGTCCGCGCGGCGGCAGGGGCCCCGGCAAGGGAGCGGGCTGGACGTTCGATGGCGGCGTCACCCCCTGACCGCTTGAGCCTACCCACCGCTTAGGTGTTGTGCAGGTGCGAGACGCGCAGTATTCAGGCGGGATAGGAGCCTTCCCCCCATGCTCAATCTCGCCACGATCCTGCGTACCAGCGCTCGCCGCTCGCCGGATAAGACCGCGCTCATCATCAACGACACCAAGCTCAGCTACGGCCAGGTCCACGGCCTCGCCCAAAAGTTCGCGGGTGGTCTGACCAAGCTCGGCGTGCAGCGCGGGCAGCACGTGGCGCTGTTGCTGCCGAACGTGCCGCAGTTCCCGATCGCGTACTTCGGCGCGCACTACCTCGGTGCGCCGGTGGTGCCGCTGAACGTGCTGCTCACCGCCGACGAGATCGTGTACCACCTGGCGGACTCGGACGCGGTCGCGTTGGTCGTCTGGGAGGGCTTCTATGCACAGGCCAAGGCCGCGTTCGAGCGCGTTGCCGGCTGCAAGAAGCTGATCGTGGTGAAGGCCACGCCGAACGACTTCACCGCGGCCGAGGGCGAGGTCAACTTCGCCGCGCTGGTGGGCACGTCCGACCCGGTGCTGGAGCTCGCGGACACGAGCCCGAGCGACACCGCGGTGGTGCTCTACACGTCGGGCACGACGGGCCGGCCGAAGGGCGCCGAGCTCACGCACTTCAGCATGTTCTACAACGGCGAGTACGCGGGCACGAAGATCCTCCCGGCCGAGCCGGATGGCGTCGCGCTGTGCACGCTGCCGCTGTTCCACAGCTTCGGGCAGACGTCCGTGATGAACGCGACGCTGTACAAGGACAACACGCTCGTGTTGTTGCCCAAGTTCGACCCCAAGTCGGCGTTCGAGCTGATGCACAAGCACAAGGTCACGGTGTTCCAGGGCGTGCCGACGATGTACATGGCGCTGCTCAACTATCCGGACTGGGCGCAGTACGATCTGAGCAGCCTCAAGTACACGGTGTCCGGTGGCTCGGCGATGCCGGTCGAGGTGATCAAGGCGTTCGAGGCGCGCTACAAGGTGACCGTGCTCGAGGGCTACGGCCTGTCCGAGACGTCGCCGGTGGCGAGCTTCAACGTGCTCGAGCGTCCCACCAAGCCAGGCTCGATCGGCATCCCGATCCAGCACGTGGAGTTCAAGCTCGTCGACGACCAGGACAAGGAGATCACCAAGGCCGACGTGCCGGGTGAGATCGCGATCAAGGGCGTCAACGTGATGAAGGGCTACCTGAAGAACCCCGACGCCACGGCGCAGGCGATCAAGAACGGCTGGTTCTACACCGGCGACGTCGCGCAGCGCGACGCCGACGGCTACTACTTCATCGTCGACCGCAAGAAGGACATGATCATCCGCGGCGGCTTCAACGTGTACCCGCGCGAGATCGAGGAGGTGCTGTACAAGCACCCGGCGATCCTGGAGGCCGCGGTGATCGGCGTGCCGCATCCCACGCACGGCGAAGAGGTGAAGGCGATCGTGGCGCTCAAGCCCGGCGAGAGCGTGACGCAGGAGCAGCTGATCGCGTACAGCAAGGAGCACCTCGCGGCGTACAAGTACCCGCGCCAGGTCGAGTTCCGCGCGGAGCTGCCGAAGGGTCCGACGGGCAAGATCCTGAAGCGCGAGCTGCGCTCGTAATCTCGCGCACCGTTTCTGGTGCGTAAAGCAGGTCGTGGACAGCGTTCGGGGCTGCTATGCGTGGCGTCATGGTCACGGCGAACCCCCCGCAGCAAGTCTCGATCAAGCGTGTCGCGATCGCGAACGGCGTCATCTCGACGCTCGCGATCGCGTTCCTGGTCTGGCTCGTGTACTTCCACGAGAGCACCCAGGTAGAGCGCTCGTCGTCGATCCTCATGCCGGCACTCAACGCTGCGTTCAACGCCACTGCCGCGGCCTTCCTGGCGGCGGGACTGGCGGCGATCAAGCAGGGCAACCGCGTGCTGCACAAGCGCCTGATGCTCTCGGCGCTGGCGGCATCGACGGCCTTTTTGGTGAGCTACATCCTCTACCACTACACGCAGGGCGACACGAAGTTCGCCGGCACGGGTGCGATCCGTCTGTTCTACTTCCCGCTGCTGATCAGCCACATCGTGCTGTCAGTGGTCGCGCTGCCGATGATCCTGTGGACGCTGTTCCTCGCCCTCACCGAGCGCTTCGCGCTCCACAAAGCCTGGGCCAAGTGGACCTGGGCCTTGTGGATGTACGTCTCGGTGACTGGCGTGATCGTGTTCGTGATGCTGCACGTGATCCGCTGGGCCTGATCAGGGCAGCGCCACGACCTCAGCCTCCGGGCTGATGGAGGCGGGCGTTGACTGCATCCACGGTCTGCAGATTTACTTTTCGTGCCGCGTTGGTCCAGTCACGACCGGAGCCGACGCTCGGGTCGCCGATCACGAGCGGCGTGGGCGTCTCGCCGAACAGCTCGAAGTGCGTGTCGAGCACGACTCCGCCCGCACCGAAGCCGACCAACATGCGCGCAGCCTTGCTGCCGGCGCTGTAGTTCTTGACGGTGACCTTGAGTACGTAGCGGCCGGGTCCGGCCTGCGTGTTGCCGTCCGCGACGCGCGTGGCCGCGTAGCCGGTCTTGGCGAGGATCGCGATCAGGTCGTTCTCCATCCACTCGGCCATCTGCTCGATCTGCTGCACGCGGTCGGGCGGCATGTCGGGCTGGATGCCGCGGTCGGTGAACAGCAGCACGGCGAGCTGGCTGCCGTCCGGGTTCTTGGGGGCGCTGCCGGTGCGACCGCCGCAAGCGAGCACGAACGCAGCGATCAGGGCGAGCACGTAACGGGTCATGAAAGCTCCTGTTGAGGCGCCGATTGTGCAGGCGAATCTTTGCCCGCACCAAAACCTTGCCTACAAACTGCGGCATGCCTCGGCGCGCCGTCCTTTCCCGTACGTTTGCCCTGTTGGTGCTGCTCGGGGCGTCGCGTGTGCGGGCCGGAAACGACGACTCGATCTTGCTCGGCAACGACGCCGCGCTGGTCGGGGGCGCGGTGGTCTCGAGCTCCAACGACGGCAGCGCGCTCTGGTACAACCCGGCCGGCCTCGCGCACGCCGGGCAGAACAGCGTGGACGTCGGCGCGAGTGCATTCGCGCTGCGGCGCTACAAGATCCCGAGCTTCCTGCGTGCGGATGGAGGGCGCGGCGGCGACGCGAGCTTCACCGAGATCGTGAGCATCCCGAGCGCGCTGACGTACGTGCGTCGCTGGGGCAGCTCCGTGGTGGGCCTGGGGTTGTTCGCGTCGCAGGTGGCGGACTACACGCTGCGCGCGTCGCTGTCGGTGCCCGTGGGTCCGGTCGCGGACGGGCGCTTTCGGCTCCTGCTCAACGACCAGAGCGCGCGTTACCACCTGGCCGGGGGCTGGGGCAGGGCGCTGCCGCGTGGCTTCGCGATCGGGGCGGCGCTGTTCGGCGACTACTACGACGAGGCCTCGTTCGGGCAGTTCTCGTTCGACGTCGCGGCGGCCAGCAACCCGCTCGGCGTGTCCGTGCAGTCGAGCTACACGCAGGCCAAGGCGCTCGGCTTCCACGCACGCTTCGGCGTGACGTACGAGCCGGTGACGCACGTGCGCTTGGGCCTGAGCGTGGAGACGCCGGGCGTGTACTTCTATCGCAGAGGCAGGGAGAGCTCGGTTGGGACGCAGACGGCGCTCGACGACCAGGGGCAGTTCGGGCTGACCACGAGCGTGGTCGACGAGAGCTACGGCGAGGCCGGCGTGGGGCTGTATTCGCCGCTGCGGGTGCGCTTCGGCGGCTCGACCGAGCTCGGCCCGACCACGCTCGCGCTCGAGGGCGACGTGCAGTCGAAGGTGAGCGACGGCAAGCTCGAGGTGGACCGCAAGTTCACCTGGAACCTGCGCGCGGGCGTGCGCTGGGTGCTCAACGAGACGCTGCGGCTCGGCGCGGGCCTGTTCACCGACCGCGGCGCAGAGCGGACCGATGCCTGGGGCGCGGGCAGCGCCAGCTTTTACGGCGGCACGATCGGCGGTCAGTACGAGAAGGTGCGCTGGCTCGCGAGTGAGGGCGACGGCTCGGGAAAGAAGGCCGGGCTCACGTTCTCCAGCACGCTGGCGCTGCGCTACGCGCTCGGCAAGGGCAAGGTGCTGGGCGAGCGGCTGGACGAGTCGCTGGAGTCGGAGACGCGCGGCGTGGGGATCACCATCAACGAGCTCACGGTGCACCTCGGCTCGGGCGTGTATTTTTGAGCGTGCTACGTCCGCCTGGTGGACAAGCCGATCGCGCGATTCGTCACCGTGCCCGCGGAGCACGATGGGCAGCGCATCGATAACTACCTGCGCACGGAGCTCAAGGGCGCGCCGAAGAGCCTGATCTACCGCATCCTGCGCACGGGTGAGGTGCGCGTGAACAAGGGTCGCGCCAAGCCGGACTCGCGCGTGCACGCCGGCGACGTGGTGCGCATTCCGCCGCTGCGGCTGAGCGAAGACGTGCCGGTGCGCGTGGGCGAGTCGCTCGAAGAGGCGCTGAACCGTGCGGTGCGCTTCGAGGACGAGCGGCTGCTGGTGATCGACAAGCCGGCGGGGCTCGCGGTGCA
>DASUME010000546.1:0-4633 GCA_036277895.1 Polyangiales bacterium | reverse complement strand
GTTCCTGGTAGTAGTGCAGGTTGTGCAGGGTATTGAGCCGTGCGCCGAGGATTTCGCCGGTCTTCTGCAGGTGGTGGAGGTAGGCGCGGCTGAAGTTGCGGCAGGTATGGCAGGCGCAGCTCTCGTCGAGCGGCGCGGTGTCGTCGCGGTAGCGCGCGTTGCGGATGCGGATGTCGCCGTGGCGCGTGAACAGCCAGCCGTTGCGCGCATTGCGCGTGGGCAGCACGCAGTCGAACATGTCGATGCCGCTGCCGATCGCCGTCAGCAGATCGTAAGGCGTGCCGACGCCCATCAGGTAGCGCGGCCGGTCGCGCGGCATCGCCGGCGCCAGCTCGGCCAGCACGCGGTACATCTCCGCGATCGGCTCGCCCACCGAGAATCCGCCCAAAGCCACGCCATCCACGGCCAGCGAGGCGATGTCGTCGAGGTGGCGCAGCCGGAGATCCAGGTGCGTGCCGCCCTGCACGATGCCGAAGCGCGCCTGGCCCTCGGCCGCCGGCACGGCGATCGAGCGCCGGGCCCACGCCGAGGTGCGCGCCATCGCGGCCTCGATCACCGGCCGCGGTGCGGCGCCGGGTGGACACTCGTCGAGCAGCATCGCGATGTCCGAGCGCAGCAGCGCCTGCACGCGCATCGACTCCTCGGGCGTCAGCAGCTTCTGCTCGCCGGTGAGGTGCGAACGAAACGTGACGCCGTGGTCGTCCATCTTGCGCAGCTTGGCCAGCGAGAAGACCTGGTAGCCGCCGCTGTCGGTGAGCATGGCGTGCGGCCAGCTCATGAACTTTTGCACGCCACCCATCGCGTCCACGCGCTCGGCGCCCGGGCGCAACCACAGGTGGTACGGGTTCGCGCGGATGATGCGCGCGCCCGTCGCGGCGACCTCGCCCGGGGTCTGCGACTTCACGCTCGCCTGCGTGCCCACCGGCATGAACACCGGCGTCTCGATCGTCGCCCGCGTGGTGACGACCGTGCCGCAGCGAGCGTCGCCGTCGCGCGCCGTCTCCCGAAACGAAAGCGCGCTCAAGTTTTGCCTCGAATCAACATCGCATCGCCGTAGCTGAAGAATCGGTACTGCTGCGCCACCGCCTCGCGGTACGCGAGGCGCGTGGGCTCGATGCCCGCGAACGCCATCACCAGCGCCAGCAAGGTCGAGCGCGGCAGATGAAAGTTGGTGACCAGCGTGTCGACCGCGCGGATCTCCTGCGGTGGGTAGAGGAAGACGTTGGTCGCGTCGACCCCCGCGGTCACGACGCCGTGCTTGCGCAGCGAGGCCTCGAGCGTGCGCACCACCGTCGTGCCCACCGCCACCACCGGGCGCCCGGTGCGCCGCGCCTCCGCGATCTGCGCCGCCGTCTCGACGCTGATCTGGTAGTGCTCGGCGTGCATCGGGTGCTCGCGCAAGTCGTCCACGCTCAACGGCGTGAACGTGCCGGGCCCCACGTGCAGGGTCACGAACGCGCGCTGGTGGCCCGCCGCTTCCAGGCCCGCGAGCAAGGTCTCCCCGAAGTGCAGCCCCGCGGTCGGCGCCGCCACCGCCCCGGGCTCACGCGCGAAGACGGTCTGGTAGCGATCGCGATCCGCACGGACGGGCTGGCGCGCGATGTACGGCGGCAGCGGCATCTGCCCCGCTTGATCCAGCGCCGCCTCGACGTCCGGCGCGCGCAGCGTGACCTCCAGCAGCTCCTCGCGCCGCGGCCCGACCTCGATCGCGAGCGCGCCCACCCGCAGCGTGCCGCGCAGGCTCTTCATCGGCTTGCCCATGCACAACCAGCGCTGCTCGCTGGCGCCCTCGCTGAGCCGCTCGACCAGGAGCAGCTCGAAGCGCCCGCCACTGGGCTTGGTGCCGACCAGGCGCGCCGGGATGACCTTGGTGTCGTTGAACACGAACAGCGCAGGCGGCAGGAGCTGCGGCAAGTCGAGCACCGACGCGTGCTCGACACCCTCGCGCCCCCGATCCATCACCAGCAGGCGCGCCGCCTCGCGCTGGGGCGCAGGTTCCTGCGCGATCAACGCAGGCGGCAGGTCGTAGAGCAGCTCCTCGGCACGCATGGGGGGGCCTAAGAGAGCGCACACCTGCCCTGCCCGCAAGTCCCCAGTCGTGCGAGACTGCGAACATGGCCGAAGCAGCGGAACATGCAGTGGAACCGCGCGACGAGCAGGTGCTCTCGCGCCGCCGGTTCCTGCTCGGCACCCGCGTGATGCTGGGGATCGCGACGGCGACGACCGCGGCCGTGGGCTGGAACGTGTACCGCGACGCGACCCGCAACCGCGGGCCGCGCGCCCGGCGTCGCAAGTGGAAGTGGCTCACCGTGACCGCGATCTGGCTCGGGCTCGCGTTCTGGTCCGAGCGTCAGCGCGACAGCTCGAGCTCGTAGCTCTGCTTGGCGTCGAACTTGCGGCCTTCCTTGTGCTCCTTGGCGCTGACCGTGAAGCAGGAGGACCGGTCGCTCTTGCTGGCAGGCAGCTCCAGCTGCTCGCCCTCGCCCGGGCCGTGGTGATCCACACGCTGTCCGGCCTCGCTGATGCGATCGAGGTACGACAGCACCAGGTCGACCTCCGGCAAGCCCCCGAGCGCTACCGTCTGCGCCGCTTGCCCGGGCGGCGCGCAGTACACGTCCTTGTCCTTGTTCCAGCCCACGTAGCCGCGCAGCGCGCTGCCCGGCGTGATCGGCGTGGCGAGCTCGACCGCGTCGTTGATCTCGCGCTCGAAGCCGGGCACCTCCGGCGTGAGCGCCAGCTCCAGCGTGTACGCCTCGGAGCGGTTCGCGGGGGGCGGCTGGCTCGGCGTCAGCACCTCGCGCACGCGCACGAAGTAGGTCGACCCGGTGAGCGTGAGGTTCGGGATCGTCTCGGGCTCGCCCACGCCGGCGCTGTTCACGCTCAACAACGGCTGCGACGAGCCCTTCGCCACCACGTCGAGCGCGAGGTTCACGTTCGGCACCCCGCTCAGGCTCAGCCGCGCCACCATGGGGCCCTGCACGTCGATCCTGTAGACGTCCGGGTCGCTCTCGTTTGCCTTGTTTCCGGGGCCAATCTTGCCCTTGAGCGCGATCCCGGGCCAGAGCGTGTCGGCGCTGTTGGGGTCGTCGTTGGGCTCGCTCTCCTGGTCCTTCGGCTCGCTCGCGAACAGCTGCCCACGCAGCACGAACGCCGCCACGCCGAGGGCCACCAGCAGCACCAGCGCGAGCGCCTTGAACAGGAAGCCGCCGGTGCGGGTCTTGCGCTCGTAGATGTCGATGTCATCGCGCGTCGCGAACAGCTCGCCGCTCGGGGGGTGGCGCCGGCTCTCGACGTCGAACAGGCCGGACGCCACACCCTGCGAGCGCAGGTAGCGCGTCAGGTCGTCGCGCAGCGCGTACATGCTCTGGTGGCGGCGCGCGGGGTCCTTCTCCAGCAGCTTGCCGACGATACGCTCGGCTTCTTCGGGGATGCCGAGCTTCGGCGCGCGCTTGCGCAGCGGCAGGGGCGGATCGTTGAGGTGCGCCTGCACCAGCATCTGCGGGTTGTCGCCGTTGAATGGCGGCTCGCCGGTGAGGCACTTGTACATCAGGCCGCCGAGCGCGTAGAGGTCCGTGCGGTGGTCCACGCCCTCGCCGCGGATCTGCTCCGGCGCCATGTAGAACGGCGTGCCCACGAGCTCGCCCATGCCGGTCAGGCGCTCCTCCGCGCCGCGCACCTTGGCGATCCCGAAGTCGAGCACCTTGACGAACTCGCGCTCCTCGCCGGCGTCGAGGATCATCACGTTCTCGGGCTTGATGTCGCGGTGCACGATGCCGGCGTCGTGCGCCTCGCCCACGCTGGCCGCGACCTGCGCCGCGATCGCCGCCACGCGCGAGAAGCCGATCGGCCCGTCCGCGATCACGCTCGCGAGATCGCGCCCGGGCAGGTACTCCATCACCAGGTACGCGAGCTGATCGCTCTCGCCGAAGTCGAAGATCTGCACCGTGTTCGGGTGGCTGAGCTTGCTGGCGGTCTGCGCCTCGCGCTGGAAGCGCTTGCGCAGGTTCTCGTTGCGCGCGAGCCGGCCGCTCAGCACCTTCATCGCCATCAGCTTGCCGATCTGCGTGTGCTCGACCTTGTAGACCACGCCCATGCCGCCGGTGCCGAGCACGCTCAGCAGGCGATAACGCTCGGCGATCACCTGATCGATCAGCGGATCGACCGGCGCCTTGCCCACGCGCGGCAGCGACGCCTCGATCGAGAGCCCGCAATTCGGGCAGAAGCGTGCGTCGCGCGGGAACGCGGTATCGCAGCGAACACAGCTCGTCAGCGGTTCTGTCGAGCCGGTGTACATCGCTAGCGCGGAAGCTTGAGCACGTACTGCGCGCGCACGCTGGGGACGGTGTGGACCTGGCCCTTTTCGGACCGGAACTGCTGTTCGCCGGCGACCTGGCCGAGCACGCGTACCCAGCTGTCGACGGTGACCTCGGTGGCCTGCGGCAGCTCGACCCACATCGGGCAGCGCTGCGACGGGCAGTCGCGCGCGAGCATCTGCAGGTGGCTGGCGCCGGCCTTGACCTCCACGTTGTAGACGCGACCTTCGATGGCGACGTTTTGACCGCGGTAGATGACCGGGTTTTGCGCGATGCGCGCGTAGCTGATCGCGCTGTCGGCCTTGAAGCTGGCCGCGGCC
>DASUME010000545.1:0-8409 GCA_036277895.1 Polyangiales bacterium | reverse complement strand
AGATCCCCCCGCAGCTCGAAGTCGGTCTCGATGGTGCCATCGCGTCCCGCGAGCGCCTTCACCGCCGCCGCGCGCGGCATGTTCATGAAGCTGCCTGTGGTCGTGTCGCTGTCGGCGAGCTTCAGTCCGTGGATCTCGATGTGCCCCGGCGCGCGGACCTTGCGCGCACGGATCGTGGGCGCGAGCGCGAAGTCGAAGTGGCCCTGCTCCACGCCCGTGTCCATCGACTTGATCAGGTACGGCTCGAACACGTGCAGATCGAGGCCGCGTGCGAGCAGCTTTAGCTTGGTGTCGAGGCTGGTCAGCGCCATCGCGCCGCGCAGCTCGAGGGTACCGGTGGTGCGCGGGCCGGGGACCTTGCCGTCGAGCTCGATGCCCGTCTGTCCCTCCAGGCTCGGCAGCTGCAGGTTCTGGATGTGACCGGACAGGTGCGTGAGCTTGATGCGCACGCGCTGCTTCATGGTGTCGTCCACGTACTCCACGGTCGCGTCGCGCAGCTCCAGGTCGTCGATGTGCAGCGACCCCGACGGTGCGTCGTCGGCGGGCTCGTCGGGCGCCTCGGTCAGATCGGGCAGCACGTGGGTGGAGCCATCGCGACGGCGCACGATCGCGATGTACAGCCCCTCGATCGTGAGCTTGGGGATCGTGCGCGGATGCGCGGTCAGCGCCGACAGCGCGAGGTCGATCGTCAGGCTGCCGACGCGCAGCTGCGCCTCCGTGGGCCAGCTGGCGTTCGGCTTGTCGACGCGCACGCCGCGCACCGCCACCTGTGCGGTCAGCAACGCCAGCTCGTCCACGTGCGCATGGGGACCGAGCGCGCGCTGGAGCTGCGAGCGGCCCACGGCGCGCACCGTGTAAAACAGCCCGACCGCGAACAGCGCGCTGGCGAGCAAGACCCGGGCCCACACAGGCAACTTCGACATGCCATTCCGCACTGCGCGAGGCGGCTGCCCGGTGCAAGCCGTGCTGTGAGCTAGCGGGGCGGCCACCAGCGCTCGAGCATCGCGCGATGCTGGGTGATCAGGTTCGCGGGCAGCTCCGCGAAGAACTGACCATCCTTCGGCGCAGCGTCGGCGCGGCACAGGCAGAGCAGCGAGATCGCGGACGCGTACGGATGATCGGTCCAGCTGTAGTGGCCGACCAGTCTCTCCAGGGTCACCGTCACGCCGAGCTCACGGCTGCCGATGCGCGCGCAGGCCTGCTCCAGGCTCTCCTCGGCGCCGACGAAGCCGCCCGGCACGTGCCAGCCGTCCCAGTCTTTGTCGTGGCGCGGCGTGAACAGCAGGTCGCGGCCGTCGCGCGTAATCAACACCTCGACGGTGGGCTGCTTGATCACGCCCTTCATCGCGACGAACGCGGCCTTGGGCAAACGGGGAACGCCCAGCCCCTCCGCAGAGGCCTTGCGGAGCAGCCGGGCGAGCTCTTGGACTTCTTCCTCGGTCACCCGGGGAAGGTTACTACTCCGCCCAGAGCGCGTCCTGCTCCGCGCGCAGCTTGTCTGCCACGCGGCCGGGCGGGAGCTCGACGTCGTCGTAGGTGAGCGCGGTGTCCGCGGGGATGTCGCGCTTGAGCTTGGCGCCCTCGGCGAGGCCCATCGGCAGCAGGCGCTCCTTGCGCGAGACCGCGTACTTCTCGGCCACGCCGTACGACTTGTAGCCGCCCAGCTCGTCGATGATCTCGCCGGCCTTGAGCGGCACCTTCG
The DNA here is from genome assembly GCA_036277895.1 of Polyangiales bacterium. Taxonomy (GTDB): domain Bacteria; phylum Myxococcota_A; class Polyangia; order Polyangiales; family DASUME01; genus DASUME01. Next base: position 6,707 of record DASUME010000545.1, on the reverse strand, counting down.
AGGTCGCGATCACGTCCACCTTGGGCCCATCGATCGGCTGGATCACCGGGTCGTGGAACAACACGGCGCGCGCGACCGAGCTCGGCACCTCGAAGTGGCACAGGTGGTACGGCGTGTAGAACGAGTACAGCGGGCCCTCGCCGAGCTTGTACAGGTTCAGGTAGTGCCGCTGCTTGGGGTCGTCGTGCGTGCCGAGGCAGTACACGCCGGGTCCAGGCTTGGCCTTCACCACGTAGTCGACGGCGCCGCCGAGCGCCTTGAGCTCGTCGACGTCGTAGAGCTTGGTGAGCTCATCGACGTGGCCGTCGTGATCGCGGCCGAGCATGCCGCGCTTGTGCACGCTCATGCCGGTGGCGTTGGCGACGATCGCTTGCTCGTACGACACCTTGGTGCCGTCCGCGAAGCTCGTGACCATGTACGGGTTCTGGCCCCACTTCTCGGCGAAGCCCTTCTGCGTGGTCGGGTTGCGGTGCTCGTCCTGCAGGCCCTTGATGTTGCCGAGGACCAGCGGCGTGACCCCGAGCCCCTTCACGAAGCGCCACAGGTTGAGCTGCACGCCCGGCTGATCGCCGTCGACGCCGGTGAGGATGATGCCGGCCTTGTCGGCCTTCTTCTTGAGGATGGCGCCGACGGTGCCGTCGAGCTCGGCGTTCATCGTCACCATGTGCTTCTTGCGCTCGATCGCACGCAGCGTGACGATCGCGCCGAACTCCACGGCGCCGGTGCAGTCGACGAGGGCGTCGATCAGATCGGAGTCGATCAGCAGGTTGGCGTCCTCGGTGACGACGGGCTTCTTGGCCCTGATCGCGTCGTCGAGCTGGCCCTGCGTGGTCGCCACGATCGGCTCGGGTGCACCGTGCTCGGTGTACGCGCGCTTGGCGCCCGCGATCGAGCGGTTGCTGACCGCGGCCAGCACGATGCCCGGCTTGGTATTCAGGATGTGGTTGGCGAGGCCGCGGCCCATGAAGCCCGCGCCGATCATGCCGACGCGGATCGGCTTGCCCTCGGCCTCACGCTTTGCGAGCGCTGTGTCGACGATCAGCATTCAGCCTTCCTTCTTGAAGGGAGCCCAGGCCTTGTCCTTGTCCGAGATCACTTCGATCGCGACCGGCCACTTGATGCCGAACGCAGGATCGTCGTAGCGCACGCCGCGCTCGTAGCCGGGCTGGTAGAAGTCGCCGACCTGGTACACGACCTCGGCGTCGTCCGTGAGCGTGAGGTAGCCGTGCGCGAACATCTCGGGCACGTACAGCGCCTTGCGGTTCTTCGACGTCAGCTCGATGCCGAAGTGCTGCAAGAACGTGGGCGACTCGGGGCGCACGTCGACGATCACGTCGTAGATCGCGCCCGCCGTGCAGCGCACCAGCTTGGTCTCCGTCACCGGACGAGCCGAGTAGTGCATGCCGCGGATGGTGCCCTTCTTGAAGTTGTAGGAGAGGTTCGCCTGCGCGACCGTCGGCTTGAGGCCGTGCTCCTCGAACTCTTTGCCGCAGAACGAGCGCGCGAAGAAGCCCCGGGAATCCGGCTTCTCCTCGAGCTCGACGACCCAGGCGTCCTTCAGGTTGGTCTGCGTGAACTTCATACGCTCTGCCAGAAGAAGTCGGAGTCGATCTGCTTGGTCTCGATCAGGTGCGTGATCTGCTTGAGGCGCGTGTGCGGCGCGGACTCGAACAGCTCCTTGGTCAGGCCGATGCGCTCGTAGATCGCGACCAGCTGCTCGGCGCCCTTCTTCACGTTCCACTCGGGCTTGTAGCCGGGCAGCTTGGAGTTGATCTTGGTGAAGTCGACGCGGTAGTCGCGCTTGTCGCCGCCGCGATCGCCGAACGAGACCTTACAACCCGGGATGGTGTCGCCGATGATCTTGGCGATGTCCTTCACCTGGTAGTTCTCGTTGAGGCCGCCGACGTTGAAGGTCTCGTTGGAGACGGCCTCCTTGGGTGCCTCGAACGCGCACGCGGCCGCCTGGCAGATGTCGAGCACGTGCACCAGCGGACGCCACGGCGTGCCGTCGGAGGTCATCGCGATCTCCTTGGTGGTGTACGCGATGCCCGAGAGGTTGTTCACGACGATGTCGAAGCGCTGACGCGGCGACGCGCCGTACGCCGTGGCGTTGCGCAGGTAGGTGGGCGTGAAGTCCTTGCTCACGAGCTTGGACAAGCCCTCTTCCACCTTGAGCTTGCACTGCGCGTACGCGGTGAGCGGGTTGGTGGCGCCCTTCTCGTCGACGACGTCGGGCGACGCGCCGTACACCGAGCAGGACGAGAAGTACACGAAGCGCGGCACGCCGGCCTTGATGGCCGTGTTCGCGAGGTGCATCGAGCCGCCGTGGTTGATGTCGAACGTGATGTTCGGCGCCAGCTGGCCGAGCGGATCGTTCGACAGCTCAGCCAGGTGGATCACCGCGTCGAACCCCTTGAGGTCGTCGACCGTGACCTGACGGATGTCCTTGGACAGCGTCTGGGGAAGGTAGCCGGTGCCGTTGTACAGCCAGCCGGTGCGGTAGAAGCCGGTGTCACAGCCGAGCACCTGATGCCCACGCTTGTGCAGGTAGCCAGCCAGCATGATGCCGAGATAACCGTCGGTTCCGGTGACGAATGCCTTCAAGTGACCATCCTCCAGCAACGCTGTCTTTCGACAGACTTGTCTACGTACGAACGTGAATTCAGGACTCGAGAGCCTTACCAGACCTTCCAGGGCGCTTTGCCGGAGGCCCAGAGCTTCTCGAGGTTGTTCTTGTCGTGGAGCGTGTCCATCGGCTGCCAGAAGCCGTTGTGCCGGAACGCCGCCAGGTTGCCGCTCTTGGCGAGCCGCTCGAGGGGCTCGCGCTCCCAGGTGGTGTCGTCGCCGTCGATCAGATCGATCGCCTTGGGGTTCACCACGAAGTAGCCGCCGTTGATGAACGCTCCGTCGCCGTCTGGCTTCTCGGCGAAGGACGTGATCTTGGTCTCGTCCTTGGCCAGCGCGAGCGCGCCGAAGCGTCCTGGCGGCTTGGTCGCCGTGAGCGTGACGAGCACCTTCTGCTCCTTGTGGAACTTGATCAGCTCGGTGATGTTCACGTTGCCGACGCCGTCCCCGTACGTGAAGCAGAAGTCCTCGTCGCCGAGGTACTCGCGAACGCGCTTGAGGCGTCCGCCAGTGAGGGTGGTCTCACCCGTATCGACCAGCGTGATCTTCCACGGCTCGGCGCGGCGCTGGTGGATCTCCATCTTGTTGTGCTGCAGGTCGAAGGTGACGTCCGACGTGTGCAGGAAGTAGTTCGCGAAATACTCCTTGATCACGTACCCCTTGTAGCCGCAGCACACGATCACCTCGTCCACACCGTGGGCGAGGTAGATCTTCATGATGTGCCAGAGGATCGGCTTGCCGCCGACCTCGACCATGGGTTTCGGACGAACGCTGGTCTCCTCCGACAATCGCGTACCGAGTCCGCCAGCCAACAGGACGAGCTTCATCTCTTGGTTACCTTCCTCCGGCGAGGCAGCTTGCCGACGTAACCGTCTGCCTCTGCTCGCTCCCAGCTGCGGAGTATATTCTCCGGCCGAGGCCAAAAGCTTCCCTCGCGGGGCGCCCTTCCGCGCGCGCTCGGGTCGACGGCGCAAGCGTGACCCGAGCGAGACCCCGCAACAAAGAGAAAAACCTCGGCGCTCACCGTTGTCTCTGCCAAAATGTGTTGCTGGTCGGAGAGGAAGGGGACGCGGCGGGCGCGCGTAAGCGAGCAGGCACCGCAGTAAGAAAGTGCTGGAGTGATGACCCAACGTGCGAGCTCGCTGGCGGGCCTCTCGATGATCACCGCCAACTACGGAAACCTCGAGCTGGCCGAGGCGATCCACAAAGACTGGTTCCGCTTCTTGGGAGGGCAGCCGGGTGAGATCGTGTTCGTCGAGAACGGATCGCCGCTGCCAGGGCAGACCGCCCTCTTCGACGGTGTAAAGAACGGCTGGATCACGAAGCTGCTCTCGGTGCGTCCCGGCGCGCTCGACATCGGCAAGCACCAGGCCTTCATCGCCGAGGTGTCCGCGCTGGCGATGAGCACCACGCGCAACGTGCTGCTCTACCACCTGGACGTGCTGGTCTCGCGGCGCGGTCGCGACGAGTGGCTCGTCGATGCCGATCGGCGCCTACAGAACCCGAGCGTGTACGCGATCGGTGGCAGCTTCAACGCGCCCTCGAAGAGCTCGGACTACGACGACGACTGGTACTTGAGCAAGAAACTGAGCGGAAACTTCGCGCTGCTCCCACGCACTCGCTACCAGGAAGCGTGGTTGCGCGTGGCGGGCAGCTTCTTGCGGTCCGGCTACCGCGACGAGCACCCGCTCCCGGTCGCAGCGCGCCGCTTCATCATGGAGGTCGGCCTCGAGAAGCTGCTCGAGAGCCGCGACTGGCGCACGATGGTCCGCCGCGAGACGAGCGACTGGATCATCCTGCACACCAACCTCAACGGCACCGCGCTCACCGAGGCGCGAGAGCGCTTCTTCGACGGCGAAGGTGTCGAGCGCTACTTGAACGCTGGCGATGAGCTGGCGCTGCCGGAGAACGGCCTGAAGCTGAAGTACTTCGGCCAGCCGGGCGTGCCGATGGCCAGGCAGCTGCGGATCGCCTTCGGGGCGTCGCCGATTGGAACGCTACTGCGCAAGCTGCGCGGGCGCGATCTGCCGGCCAACCCGGACGAGACCGAGCCACCTACCCTGCGCGAGCTGACGCAGCGCATGACCCAGCCGCGCGATCAGCTCTCGGTCGTGATCTGGGTGGACGATCCGGCGGCGCTCAAGCCGGGCGTCGAGGCGCTGTCACGTGCGCTCGGCGGACGGCCGGGCCAGGTGATCGCCCTAGTGTCCGCGCACGATGCGGCCGTGGATCGCGCCTGGCAGGCCCACGTCGACGGCGCGACCGACAAGCTGCTCGTGTCGCGGAGCCTGAGCGCGGGCCGCGGCATGTCGACCGCGACGCTGATCGACCACGGCGTGTTCGCGCACGCGCACTGTCCGAACTACCTGCTCGCGAATGCCTCGGCGCTCGAGAGCGCGGCCGCGTGGGTGCCGCAGGCGCTCTCACGCGATCCGTCGGCGACGATCTACGACCCGGCCGGCAGCTCGCTCGATCACGCGCGCTTCGTGCTGATCAAGCGGGCCACGCTGCTGGCCGATCTCGAGGCGCAGACCGGCACGCCCGTGATCGTCGGTGTCGGTCCTGGCAATGATGCACCGGGTCCGGAGTTGAACGCGCGCCGCGGCGCTGCCTGAGGGAAGACAGATGGAGCTGGACAAGGTCGACGTAGCCGTCATCGGCGCGGGCGTGGTGGGCTTGGCCGTGGCGCGCGCGCTCGCGCTCGCCGGGCGCGAGGTGGTGGTGCTCGAGCAGGAGAAGCTGATCGGCAGCCACACCAGCGCGCGCAACTCCGAGGTCATCCACGCCGGCATCTACTATCCGAAGGGCTCGCTCAAGGCGAAGCTGTGCGTCGAGGGCAAGCACCTGCTCTACGACTACTGCAAGGCGCGCGACGTCCACCACAACAACATCGGCAAGCTGATCGTCGCCACGCGCGACGAGGAGCTCGATGCGCTGGCCAAGATCCGCGAGCACGCCGCCCAGAACGGCGTCACCGATCTGCGCCCCATCAGCGGCGCAGAGGTGCACTCGCTCGAGCCGCTCGTGAAGGCCGTCGCGGGCCTCTGGTCCCCCAGCACCGGCATCATCGACAGCCACAGCTACATGAGCGCCCTCAAGGCTGACGCCGAAGCGCGCGGTGCGAGCGTGGTGTTGGCCTCGGAGGTCGTCAGTGGCGTGGTGCGAGACGACGGCATCGAGATCTCCACGGGTGGCCCCGAGCCGATGCGCGTGTTGTGCAAGAGCGTGGTGAACAGCGCCGGCCTGTGGGCACCGCTCGTCGCGCAGAAGATCGCGGGCATCCCGAAGCAGACGATCCCCGGCGCCTACTTCGCGAAGGGCCACTACTTCACGATGGCCGGCAAGAGCCCGTTCAAGCACCTGGTGTACCCGGTGCCGGTGCCCGGCGGCCTCGGCACGCACGTGACGCTGGATCTCGCCGGGCAGGTGCGCTTCGGGCCGGACGTGTCGTGGCTAGACGGCGTCGACTACAGCTTCGACGCGTCGCGCGTGGACTCGTTTTACACGTCGATCCGAACGTACTACCCGGCGCTCGAGGACGGCGCGCTGGTGCCGGGGTACACGGGGATCAGGCCGAAGCTGGCGCCCGCCGGGGCGCCGAACGCCGACTTCGTGATCCAAGGTCCCGCCGAGCACGGGGTGCCGGGGTTGGTGAACCTGTATGGGATCGAGTCGCCGGGGCTGACCGCGTCGCTGGCGATCGGGAAGATCGTGGCGAGCCAGCTGAGCTGACGGAAACGAAAACGGAGCCCGGTGAGGGGCTCCGCTTCGTCTCGCGCGTCGCTGCGCTAGGTTGCAGTCTAGCCGCAGGTCGGCTTGTCGCTTCGAGTGCGCTGGAGACTTACTGGCAGCTGCTGAGGCAGAACGTGCCTGGCAAAAACGTCGAAAGCCCCGGGATTTGGCCGCACATCGAGAGCTTGAAGCCCATGTCAGTGCAGTCCTGCTGGGTGGCGCATTCCGGAGGAGTAATCGAACCAGACGCGGTGCAGAACTTCACCGGCGGCAAGCCAAACCCCGAGAGCCCCTCAGCGACGTTGTTGCATGTCAGCGTGTCAGGGCACGCCGTGGCGGGGATGTTCACG
>DASUME010000544.1:0-2327 GCA_036277895.1 Polyangiales bacterium | reverse complement strand
GGGTCGGCTCGAGCACGGACGTCGTGATGGCGGCGAAAGGCGCCGTGAAATCGTAGCGATTTCGCGGTTCAATCCGCTCGCGAGAACGTCACCGAAACCTCGCTTTTTTGCGGTCTTTGTGGCGGTCTGACTAAGCTGCTCCTCGGAAAGAGGATGTAGCCGCATGCAGCTCGCACAGCGTAAGCCCGCACTCCTGGTCGCGGCGGAGTCGATCGCCCTCGCCTCCGGCATGGTCGAGACGGTGGCCGACGTGGTGCGCACGCGCGCGCTGCGCCACTACGGCGAGGGGCTGCGCCAGTACCTCGCGATCCGCCTGCAGTCCGTGGTGATCGGCGAGCGCGCGCTGAACGTGCTGCGCGAGCGGCTGGTCGAGTGGACCTCGACCGCGCTGCTGGAGGCGCCCGGACCACGCGCGCACCTCTACAAGATGGCGCGCGACATCAGCGACGAGCTGGAGGAAGAGGCCGCCGGGCAGAGCTGCGACCTCGCCTGGATGTCGCACCAGAAGCAAGCCGGCCAGAGCTACCGCAGCGCGCTCGGTCGCCTGCGCAGCGAGCTGGCCGCGGAGGACGCCGAGCTGCTGGAGCTTCACCACGCGCGCGAGCTGACGCTGGAAGAGATGGCGCACGTGCTCGGTCGTGCGGTGGGCGAGATCGAGCAGGACCTCGAGCTCGCGCACACCCACGCGGTGCGCATGCTGGGCGCGGCCCCGCCCTCGCGCCTGGGTGGGCTCGCCGGGGCGATCCAGGAAGCGTTCGCGCTCTCGCCTGCGCCGCAGCTGCGCGTCGAGGTGCACAACGATCGCGAGCGCCGCGCCTTGCCCGAGGGCACGCTGATCGGCGAGCGCTACGCGATCCAGAAGCGCGTCGGCGAGGGCTCGTTCGGCGACGTCTACCGCGCGCTCGACGCGGACGTGCCCGGTCACACCGTGGCGCTCAAGCTGCTGCATCGCCCGTCGGTGAGCGAAGAAGCGCGCAAGACCGCGCTGCGCGAGCTGCGCCTGATCGCCTCCGTGTTCCACCCCAGCGTGGTCGACTTCAAAGATCACGGCTGGTACGAGGACCGACTGTGGTTCGTGATGCCCTGGTACGAGGGCGAGACGCTCGAAGAGCGCATGCAGCGCGAGCCCCTGTCGCGCGACGAGGCGCGCGAGCTGTTCACGGCCCTGGCGCAGGCGCTCGCGACCATGCACGCGGCCGGCATTCGCCACCAGGACGTGAAGCCGGACAACATCTTCCTCGCTCGCATCGGCGAGGTCGGGCGCGGCGCACGCACGCTGCCCGTGTTGATCGATCTCGGCGTGGCCGCGAAGGACGCGGAGATGATCGTCGCCGGTACGCCGCTGTACTTCGCGCCCGAGATCGCCTCGCAGTACGTGGGCCAGGGCAAGAAGCAGAAGGTGACCGCCAAGGCGGACGTGTTCTCGCTCGCGCTCTCGCTGCGCAACGCGCTCGAGCCAGGCACGCAGGAGCAGGTCTCGGGCACGGCGATCGAGTCGTTCATCGCGCAGCGCGCGCAGACCACCCCGCGTGGACCCACCGCGCGCGAGTTCGCGTTCATGGAGCCGTACTTCAAGCGCTGGCTCTCGCACGATCCGATCGATCGCCCGAGCGCGGAGGAGCTGGCCGAGGAGCTGAACGTGCTCACGCGCCCCGAGCAGGCGCGCGCGCGGCGGCGCTCGATCATGCGCTGGGCCGCGCCGATCGCGCTCGGCTCGATGACCGCGCTGAGCTCGATCACGTACGTCTACATCAAGGAGCGCGAGGTCTCGCACAACGCGACGCTGCGCGCGGATCTGACGTTGAGCAAGCTCGACGCGGAGGCGGCCAGGCGCGCGGAGCTGGAGGAGAGCTACCAGCACAGCGAGCTCACGCGCCAACAGCTCTCGGATCGCCTCACCGCGCGCACCCACGAGGCCGCCGCGCTGGAGACGCAGCTCACGCGCACGCAGCGCGAGCGCAACGACCTCAACGGGCGGCTCAACGGCACGACCAACGAGCTGGAGGCGACCAAGCGCGATCGCGAGGCGACCGCGCGCACGCTGGAAGCGCAGCGCGCACGCACCGCGATGCTCGAGGGCCAGCTGTTCGACGCCGATCAGAAGCGCGCGTTCATGGAGAGCGAGCTGCGCGAGGCGCGCATTCGCGCCAAGGCCTCCGAGGGCGAGGTCGATGACCTGCGCGTGCGCGGCCGTACCATGCTCGCCGAGCTGGAGCGCGCGCGCGCCGAGATCGACGCGCAGCTGTTGCGCGCGAACAACCTGGAGCAGCTGCTCGGCAGCCTGCGGCGCGAGAAGCTGCGGCTGGAGCTGGAGCTCGACGTCGAGC
>DASUME010000543.1:0-6468 GCA_036277895.1 Polyangiales bacterium | reverse complement strand
CTGGCTGTGCGGGGAGCTCGGCCTCCCCGTCCTGGAGGAGACCGCAGCGGGGTTGGTCGCGAATCAGGCCGCGCAGCAGGCGCTGCACGAGGCCGGTTCGGAGAGCAGCGGCGGGCTAGCAGCCAGCGCCGCCGCGGTCATGGGCATCGATGCCGACGACGAGGACCTGCTCGACGCCGTGGCCAGCGCCCGCCGCGGTGGCCACGGACGGGCGGAGGTGTCGTCCGGCGGTCAGCTCTGGCGCGTCGTCGCTACCCCGCTCGGGGACAGCGCTCGCGTGCGCCTTACCTGCGCGCCGAGCGCACGCCAGGCCGACCAGGGCTGGAGCGAGGTCGCGGCCGCCGTCAGCCACGAGGTCGCCAACGCCGTCGGCGCGATCCGCGGCTGGGCCGATCTCGCCCTGCACGGCAACGATGCCACCGTGAACACCCGCGACGCGCTGACGCTGATCCACGGCGCCGCGCGCAGCGCCGAGCAGGCGGCGCGCGGCATGCTCCGCCTCGCGCGCAGCAACGCCGGCAACGACGAGCCGAACACGGTCGACCTGAGCGAGTTCGCCAGCGAGCTGATGTCTCTGCTCGCGCTCGGCGCCCGCGAGTCGCGCGTCAGCCTGCAGTCTTCGATCGAGCCCGGCCTGTTCGTGCGCGCCACGCGCGCCCAGCTGTTCACGATGTTGTTCAACCTGCTCAAGAATGGCGTCGAGGCGTGCCAGCCCGGTGGGCTCGTCAGCCTGAGCGCGAGCGCGGCGGGCGACGGGGTGCAGGTGCTGGTGCGCGACACCGGCGCCGGGCTGGACAGCGAGGCCAAGCAGCGCCTGTTCGATCGCTACTTCACCACCAAGGCCAGCGGCACCGGCCTCGGCCTCGCGCTGGTGAAGCACGCCGTTGACGCAACGGGCGCCAGCATCCGCGTCGAGAGCGCGCTCGGTCAGGGCACCGAGTTCCAGCTGCGCTTGCCGCGTGTGCACGAGGTCGTACGCATCGAGCCCGCCGCGCAGCCCAGCGCCCACGGCCTGCGCGCGCGCGTGCTGCTGGTCGACGACGATCACGCGCTGCGCGAGATGCTCGCCACCGCCCTCTCGCTGCGCGGCGCCGAGGTGATCAGCGTGCGCTCCGCCGAAGAGGCGCTCGCTCAGTCCGGCCCGTTCGAGATCGCGCTGATCGACATGATGCTCGAGGGCTGCCGCGGCGACGAGCTGCTCGCGCGGCTGCGCAAGCGCGGCATCGTGAACGCCGCAATGCTCGTCACCGGCACCGTGCAGAAGCCGCGGCTCGTCCCCGGCGGGGAACCCGACGATTGGGTCCGAAAGCCGTTCGACCTCGCGCACCTGGCGGAGCGTATCCGCCGCACGCTCGAGCGCCATCGTATGCTGCTGCAAGCGAGCCCCGGCGTGCGCGTCTGAGCGCGCGAGGCTCGTCCGTACCGTTCGGAATGAACCAAAATCGCAGTTAACGCGCGCCCCCTTGGGCCAACTCGGGCGTGTGCCTGTTACGCTTGCTGCATGTCGGAGCGAACGATCTGCTGTACGCTACCGGCGCACGTAGCTCGAGTGAGGCGATGAGCAGCACGAACCGAGGGCGCACGACGACATCCGTCGAAGGAATTCCGACCTTCGACGTGGTGTCTGATCCCACGCCCGGACTCGCGCTGGTGTACTCGCGGCTGCACGCGCACCTGCCGTCCGCGGTCCCGTTCGCGATCCCCACGGTCACGCTCGGGCGCGAGGCCGACAACACGCTCTCCATTCCGGAGGCCGCGGTCTCCCGCCACCACGCGCGCTTCGAGCGCCGCAGCGATGGCCGGGTGTGGGTCGTCGACAAGCCCTCGATGAACGGCACGTTCGTGAACGGACGCCGCATCCAGGAGCACCCGCTCTCCGAGCACGACGTGCTGCGCATCGGCGACACGCTGTTCCGCTACGTCGCACACGGCATCTACGGCTACGGCGCGTACCGCATCGACGGCGGCGTGGTGCGCCAGGCGCGCCCCTTCGCGCACGGCGTCGAGAAGCCGTACATGATCGGCGGCTACCAGATCGACATGGTGATCGATCGGATCGCCAAGGTCGCACAGTCCGACATCGCGGTGGTCGTCACCGGCGAGAGCGGCACCGGCAAGGAGCTGGTCGCGCGCGAGGTGCACCGGCTGAGCGGGCGCAAGGGCGCGTTCCAGGCGATCAACTGCGCGGCGCTGCCCGAGAACCTGATCGAGAGCGAGCTGTTCGGCTACCGCCGTGGCGCGTTCAGCGGCGCGGTCGCGGACAAGATGGGCCTCGTGCGCGCGGCCCACGGCGGCACGCTGTTCCTCGACGAGATCGGCGACATGCCGCTCGAAGCGCAGGCCAAGCTGCTGCGCGTGCTGCAGGAAAAAGAGCTCGTGCCGATCGGCGCCACGCAGGCCGAGCGCGTCGACATCCGCGTGGTCTCGGCCACGCACCGCGATCTGCAGTCGCTGGTCGACAAGGGGCAGTTCCGCGGCGATCTGCTGGGCCGGCTGCGCGAGGTCTCGTTCCGGCTGCCGCCGCTGCGCGAGCGGCGCGAGGATCTCTACCCGCTCGTGCTCCACTTCCTCGCCCAGCTCGGCCACACCACACCCCAGGTGAGCTTCCCGTTCATGCTCGCGGTCGGCCACTACGACTGGCCTTACAACGTGCGCGAGCTGGAGAGCGCCGTGCGCGTGGCCCACACGCTCAGCGGTGGCCAGCCGCTCGATCTGCAGCACCTGCCCGAGACCACGCGCACCGCGCTCGATGGCCACGGCGCCAGCGCGGGCCCCCCGCTGCGCCTGCCGGAGGCCGCAGTCACGCTGCGCGACGGCAACCAGCTGCGCTCGGCACTCGACGTCAAGAAGGGCGACTCGGCCCCGAGCGAAGAGCAGCTGCGCTCGTTGCTCGCGCACCATCGCGGCAACATCGCGGCCGTCGGCCAGGCGCTCGGCAAGCACCGCATGCAGGTGCACCGCTGGCTGCGCCGCTACAACATCGACATCAGCGACTATCGGGAGAAGCCGTAGGCGGGAACGGCGCCTTGGACTGCCCGAGCGGGAAGCTCACGAAGCGATACACGCGCGTGTCCGGTGCCTGCAGCGTGGACAGAGGCAAGCCCTGCGCTTCGAGCTGCTGCGAGAGCGCACCGAACGGGCCCTGCTTGTTCTTGGCCACGTCGTCCGGGAGCACGTAGTGCCAGGCCGTGCGGTGGTCGAAGCCCACGCCGTGCTGCTGGGTGATCGCGCGATCGACGAACACGCGCTGGGTGTCGAGCAGCACCCCGTCTTCCGACAGCAGCGAGACCTCGACGTCCAGCTCGCCGAGGCGCTGCGCGAGCGGCCCGCCCATAGCTTGCTCGCGCTCGCGCCAGCGTTCGCGCGCGACCCGCGCCGCGGTCAGCAGCGCACGCGCGATCGAGGTGCCACGCGCCGAGCGCCACAGCCGCGGCTCACCGTGCTGGCTCAGCATCACCATCACCTCGACGCGCTCCACGCGCCGCAGCGAGGCCGGGAACGAAGCCACGTTGGGCTCCCGCGCGCCGCGAAACAGCGCGCGCGTCACGTAGGCCAGCGCCTGCCGCTCGCGATCGCTGAGCTGGATCTCGTGCGTGGGCACGTAGAGCGCGAAGCGCGGCGCGAGCAGCGCACCGCGCAGCCCGTAGACATGCTCCAGCCGCGCGAGCCGCCCTTCCACGCCCTTGCCGGCGCGCTCCGGGTAGACGGCGATCGCGCTCGCCTTCACCTTGGACAGCTCCGCCGCCAGCGCGTCGGCGTCGTCGTGCGCGAGGCCCTTGAGGGCGCGCGCCGACTCCACCTGCACCCCGTCGCAGCGCAGCACCACGCCGTCCGTGGCGAACACGTGCGCTATGCGGTGCTGGACGAGCGCGGCGCACACTTCCGGCGCGCTCTGGCTCGCGTATGTGCGAACCAGCAGCCAGCCTACCCCGACAGCGAGTACGCTCGAAGCGATGAGCCACCACGAGCGCGCCCGCCATGCCGTTGTCACGGCCGCGGTCTAGCACGCTCACGACTGACAGGAGGGGCGGATGATCGTCGGCGTTCCGACCGAGACCAAGACGCGCGAGTACCGGATCGGGATCAACCCGGGCGGCGTGCAGCTGCTGGCGCGGCGTGGCCACAAGGTTCTCGTGCAGCGCGGCGCGGGCCTGGGCTCCGGCATCAGCGACGACGATCTCGCGCGCGCGGGCGCGACGCTGGTCGAGACCGCGGCCGAGGCGTGGTCGGCCGAGCTCGTGATCAAGGTCAAGGAGCCGCTGCCACCGGAGTACGAGTTCTTCCGCTCGGACCTCGTGCTGTTCACGTACCTGCACCTGGCGGCCGAGCCCGCGCTGACCGAGGCGATGCTCGCCAGCAAGGTGCGTGCGATCGGCTACGAGACCGTGCAGCGCAGCGACGGCACGCTGCCCTTGCTGCGCCCGATGAGCGAGGTCGCAGGGCGGATGGCGATCCAGGTCGGCGCCACCTACCTGGAGAAGGAGCGCGGCGGCAAGGGGCTCCTGCTCGGCGGTGTGCCCGGCACACGACGCGGGCACGTGGTGATCCTCGGCGGCGGCGTAGTCGGCGCGAGCGCGGCCCGGATCGCGATCGGCATGGGCGCACAGGTGACCGTGCTCGACGTGAACCAGGAGCGCATGGCCTACCTCGAAGACGTGTTCGGGGCGGCGATCGAGACGCTGTACTCGAACCCGGCCAACATCGAGGCCGCGATCCGGCAGGCCGATCTGATCGTGGGTGCGGTGCTGGTGCCCGGCGCCAAGGCGCCCACGCTGATCGACGAGCGCATGCTGGCGACGATCGAGGACGGCTCGGTGATGGTCGACGTGGCGGTGGATCAAGGCGGCTGCATCAGCACCTGCAAGCCGACCACCCACGACCACCCCACGTACGTCGTCGACGGCGTGGTGCACTACTGCGTGCCGAACATGCCCGGCGCCGTGCCGTACACCAGCACGTTCGCGCTCACCAACGTGACCGCCCTGTACGCCGAGTCGATCTGCGAGCTCGGCGTACAGCGCGCGCTTCAGCAGTTCCCCGCCCTCGCCAAGGGCGTGAACACCTGGGACGGCCGCTGCACCAACCGCGGCGTCGCCGCGGCGATAGGCGTGCCCTACTCGCCGCTCTAGAACGTGACCGAGGGGGCGACCGAGAGCGTCCACTGCCTTGCGAGCGTGTCTCCGCGACCGCGATCGTCGAGCCGCGGCGCGACCGGGTCGAAGGCGACGGCGCCGGCGAGCGCGAATCGTGCGACGCGCAGGCGTACGCCGGCGAAGGCGCGGTAGCGCAGCTGGGACACGCGCTCGAAGCGCACGTCGTGCGCGAAGTCGTCGCGGCTCGCGCCCAGGCCACCTGCGTTGCAGATCGCATCGCGTCCCGCGGCGCAGTCGACCGCGTCGATGTTGGGCGTCAGATCGGTGCGCGCGCTCGCGTGCGTCCAGCGTGCGCCCGCGCCGGCGAACGGCGACAGCTCCGCGCGCTGAAACAACACGAAGCGGTGCGACAGCAGCGCGTCGAACGAGATCGCGTACAGCGTGAGGTCCTGCGCGCCGACCAGCCGCGTGACCGCCGCACGCAGCGCCAGGTCCGGCAGCCTCCAGACCTCCTCCAGGAGCGCGAGCTGGGCGTCGACGCCCACCACGTACAGATCGGTGTCGTGGATCAGGCCCGCCTGCGCGCCGAGCGAGAAGCCCAACGGCAGGCCCTTGCTGAAGCGCAGCCGGTTGCCGAGCAAGCTCGACGGCGCGCTCCCGCGGACATCACACGTCGCCGCGCCGTCGCCGAGGGCACGCCGCATGGCGTCGCTCTTGGTCAGGGTGCTGAACGTGGTCTCGAGCGCCACGTCGAAGCCCGCGGGGCCGGACGTGGTCACCGGTGCGATCTGCGTCGGCGACGCGGCCTCGGCCAGCTGCGCGACCAGCTCGCGGAACGCCGCCTGGTCGGGCCGCAGCGTGGGCGTTCCCGTCTGCTGCAGGATCAGATCGGTGCCGAGCGTGGACGCGCAGTCGCCCGTCGACAATCGAGAGAGATGCAGGTCCCGCGCTTGAGCCGGCGCCGCGAGCAGGGCCGTAAGCATGAGCCCCAGTACGCACACGGCGCGAGACACAGCGGGAAACTACGGGGTCGCCCTTGAACCGGTCAAGCTGCGGTGCCAGATGGGGCCGGATGCCCGTCGGGACCAAGCTGCGCAGCGCGAGCTACTCACCGCCGTTCCAGGTCTGCCTGGTCGAGCCCGAGATCCCTCCGAACACCGGCAGCGTCGCGCGCACTTGCGGGGCGACGCAGAGCATCCTGCACCTGGTCGAGCCGCTCGGCTTCTCGCTCGACGAGCGCGCCGTGCGCCGCGCGGGGCTCGACTACTGGCACCTGGTCGACGTGCGTGTGCACCCCGACTTCGCCACATTCGAGCAAGCGCGCCCCGGCGGCCAGCTCCACTTCTTCAGCGCGGGTGCGCCCCGGAGCTACCTC
>DASUME010000542.1:0-6618 GCA_036277895.1 Polyangiales bacterium | reverse complement strand
ATCGGCGAGTGCGAACGTGCCTGCTACCAGCAGGCCCGCCGCGAGCTTCCGCTCGAGATCGAGATCCCAACGGAGTGGCAGCAGGTCGCTCGACACCGAAGCCTCGACGTAGTGCTTCCGGGGCCGCCGAGACGAGCGCTGAAGCCTAGGCGTCGATCATGTACCCGCATGGGTACCCGGGGGGCATGCGAGGCCGACGAGATGTACGTCTAAGCTGTCGAGATCGTTGGTAGGCGGAGAGGGTATCGAACCCCCGACGTCCGCCGTGTAAAGGCGGCGCTCTGCCACTGAGCTATCCGCCCCGGTGGTCAGGCTTTGTAGTCTTGGAGGCTATTCGAGGCAACCGACGGTGGCGCTACTGACTGGGGCGGACAACCCCCGTGGGGACGGAGGCCGCCTGCAAGCCCAGAGGCAATATTTCAGGGCTGGGGGGTCAGTCACGCGGGCCTGTTGGCCAACTACTGTGGGGCGGTCGGCTCACCGCTGCGCCTGGGTGGTGCTGCGTGGGTGGACCCTAGCTTCGTTGGAGAGTGCAATGTCACGTGCCTGGGCTCATTCGCTGCTGATGGTCGGCTCGTTGTGTCTCGCGATCGGCTGCGGAAGCGATAACAAGGGCGGCTCGTCCGGCGGCCTCGAAGACGAGGGTAACGATGACCCTACGTCCGAGCGCGACGCGAGCACGAAGGACGCCGGCAAGGACACCAAGCCCAAGGATGCTGGCAAGGACACCAAGCCCGACGCCAAGCCGAGGCCGGATCCGGTCCTACCCGACGCGTCGACGTGCGCGGCGATCACCAAGGAAGCGCCGGTGACGCGCGGCACCGTGGACATCATCTGGGCGATCGACAACTCGCCGAGCATGCTCTCGAAGCTGGTCCAGGTGCAGCAGAACCTGGCGAACTTCATGAACACGATCGAGCAGTCGGGTGCGGACGTGCACATCGTCACGATCACGCTCGCGAACCCTGCGGTCGGAACGCCGCTGGAGAACGCGCCGGAGAAGCACCGGTTCGTGCCCGCCAACGTGTTCAGCAAGCTCGTCTACTCCGCCATCCTCGACAACTACGCGCAGTACGAAGACTTCCTGCGCCCGGACTCGCTCACGCACGTGGTCGCCGTGACGGACGACCAAGACCTGATGAGCGGCGCGGACTTCGTGACGCAGATGGAAGCCAAGCTTGGCCACAAGTTGATCCAGCACGCGATCGTCGCGGGGCCGGGCGAGCTGTGCGCGGCTGCGTTCGGCACGGTCTACCTCGATGCAGCAGACCAGACCGGCGGCGAGAAGCTGTCGGTCTGCAGCGCGGATTGGACCGGAGTGTTCGGAACGCTGACCGCCGCGGTGGTCGAAGCCGTGCCGCTGCCCTGCAGCTACGACATGGCCGAGGTCGCGACCTTGAACTCCACGGACAAGTACGATCCGACCCAGGTGGCGGTTACGTACACGCCTGCAGAGTCTGACGAGAGTCAGGAGCTGGGTAAGGCCTCGTCTGCAGACAAGTGCGGCGATCAGCCGGGCTGGTACTACGACAACGAGACCGACCCCAAGACGCTCGAGCTCTGCCCGTCGGCGTGCGAGCTCGTGAAGGCCGGCGGCAACATGGCGATCGCGTTCGGCTGCGAGCCAAAGATCTTTCTCTGAGTCACAAGAAGCGATAGCCGACGGCAGGCCGCGCGTGCGGACGCGGCGTTCACGCTCGCAACGCACCGCGTGCGGCGGCGGCTCGCGAGCGAAGGGGTGAGCGTCGACGTGTTGCTCGACGAGCTGCGCCATCGGCTCGCGTTACGCTACCTCGCCGATCCGACGCTGGCGGTGTCGAGCGTGGCTTACCTGCTCGGGTACTCGGAGCCGAGCCCGTGCCGTGGCGCCTTTCGACGCTGGACGGGCGCCACGCCGAGTGAGGTCCGCACTCAGGCGGTGGGCAGCTGATGCGAGCGCAGCGCGGAGATGGCTTCGCGCACCTTCTGCAGCTGCGCGAGCTCGCCGCTGAGCGCGGCTTCATCCAAGGCTCGAAGTGCGTCCTTGTCGGCGCGCACGGCTTCGAGGAAATCGCTTACTGATTCGTAGTCCCGTAGGTCGCGCTTCATCGGCGTAAGCTCCGTACGTCTCGGGGTTAATTCTCAAGTCGGCCGCCGCGATCCAATGCAGCGAGGGGGGAAGAGCTGCATCTTCGGTCAAGCTGGCCGCTTCGTCTAGCCTAACGTCGCTGCGCTGCTCGTATTCGTAACGAGGGTGTTAATCTCGCGTAGCGGGAGCACGCCGGTGGACCGGGCGGAATTGAAGACCGACTCTCCGTAGAGGCATCACGCGCGGTCGCACCAGTCAACGCGGTGCGCTGACACAGTAAGGTACGATGCGCTCAGGAGACCTGAATGCGCTGCATCGCCCTGGCGATCTTACTCAACGGCGCCGTCGACTGCAGCGAGCCTCCCGATGCCGTGACCACACTCTCCGCGGACGCGGGGCTACGCGATGCGCGTGTCGCGCGACGTGAGTTCTGGTTCTGTCCCGGCGAGACCGTACCGCCGGACGCCGGAACGCTCTGCACGTCGAGCTGGTTCTGCAAGGGGCTCGGGCAGACGTCCTGCGCCCCGCCGCGCGTGCGCGAGTGCGACGCGGGCGCGTGCGGTCTGCCGACCTGCGAGCAGGCTGGCGACTGCGAGTGCGGCTCCTGCGTGGATCGCGTCTGCCAGCCGCGCCCGGGCATCTGCACGGGCACGGCTCCATAGTTGCGTCTGCTGCAGACTTACTGCTGCACGCCCGTGGGCTCGACCGTGGGGCTCGGCACGACGCCTCCACCCTCGGTCTGGTTCGGGTTCACCAGCACGCCGCCCACGTACTCCAGCGGGCGCTCGCGGTGGCCGAAGAACTCGTCCGGGTCGCTCAGCGCGAGTGCCTCGCGCAGCACTTGGTCCATGTGCTCGACCATCACCACGCGCGTGGTCTTCAGGATGCGGCGCGGGATGTCGCGCAGGTCCTTGCGGTTTTCCTTCGGGATCAAGATGGTGTCGATGCCGGCGCGGTGTGCACCGAGCATCTTCTCCTTCAGGCCCCCGATCGGCTTCACCCGACCGCGCAGCGTGATCTCGCCGGTCATCGCCACGTTCTTGCGGACGGGGATCTTCATCAGCGCGCTGGCGATGCTGGTCGCCATCGTGATTCCCGCGCTCGGTCCGTCCTTGGGCACGAACTCGGGGAAGTGAATGTGGATGTCGACCTTCTGATAGAAGTCTTCCTCCAGACCCAACAGCCGCTGCCGCGAACGGATGTAGCTGACCGCCGCTTGCGCGGACTCCTGCATGCCCTTCTCGAGCAGGCCGGTGATCACCAGCTTGCCCTTGCCGGCGACCACGGTGACTTCGCACTCGAGGATGGCGCCGCCGTACGTCATGTACGCGAGGCCGTTGGTGAGGCCGATCTCGTCCTTCTCGCCGGCCTTGTTCGCGGTGTACTTGGGTGGCCCGAGGAATTTGGGGATCTGCTTGGCGACGACGCGGACCTTCTCGGCCTTGCCCTCTTCGCCTTTGCGCAGCACCTCGCGCGCGATCTTGCGGCAGACGCTGCCGATCTCGCGCTCGAGGTTACGCACGCCGCTCTCCTGCGTGTAGTGGTGCACGATGGTGCGGATCGCGTTCTCCGTGACCTCGATGTCGTACGACTTGAGGCCGGTCTCCTCGAGCTGGCGCGGCACCAGGTACTTCACCGCGATGTTCAGCTTCTCGAACTCCGTGTAGCCACTGAGCGAGATGATCTCCATGCGGTCACGGAGCGGTAGCGGGATGCCCGACAGCGAGTTCGCCGTCGTGATGAACATGACGTCGCTCAGGTCGTAGTCGAGATCGAGGTAGTGGTCGTTGAAGTTGAAGTTCTGCTCGGGGTCGAGCACCTCGAGCAGCGCCGCCGCGGGATCACCGCGGAAGTCCGACGACATCTTGTCGATCTCGTCGAGCAGGAACACGGGGTTGTTCGAGCCCGCCTTGCGCAGCGACTGCACGATGCGACCGGGCAGCGCGCCGATGTACGTGCGGCGGTGGCCGCGGATCTCCGCTTCGTCGCGCACGCCGCCGAGCGACAGGCGCACAAACTTCCGACCGGTGGAGCGGGCAATACTCTTTGCCAAGGACGTCTTGCCGACGCCGGGCGGACCGACCAGGCACAACACCGGCCCCTTGAGCTTCTTCACCAGCGCCTGCACGGCGAGATACTCGAGCACGCGCTCTTTGATCTTGTTCAAGCCGTAGTGATCCTCGTTGAGGATCTGCTCGGCGTTGTTGAGATCGTAGTTCTCGTCGGTCTTGTCGTACCAGGGCAGGCCGAGCACCCAGTCGATGTAGTTGCGGACGACCGTGGCCTCCGCGCTCATCGGCTGCATCATCTTGAGCTTCTTCAGCTCCTTCTTGATCTTGAGGCTGCCCTCTTTGCTCAGCTTCTTGGTCTTGATCTTCTCTTCGAGCTCTTGGATCTCATTCTTGAACTCGTCGCGTTCGCCGAGCTCCTTCTGGATCGCCTGCATCTGCTCGTTGAGGTAGTACTCCTTCTGCGTCTTCTCCATCTGCTTCTTGACGCGCGAGCGGATCTTCTTCTCGACCTGAAGGATCTCGATCTCCGCGTTCATCAGCTCGTAGAGCCGCTCGAGGCGCTTGATCGGATCCGTAGTCTCGAGGATCTCCTGACGGTCGTTCAGCTTGATCGAGGAGAGGTGCACCACGATCGTGTCCGCCAAGCGCGCGGGATCTTCGATCGTCTGCACGGTCATCAGCATCTCGGGCGGGATGCGCTTGTTGAGCTTGACGTAGTTCTCGAACGTCGACTGCACGGAGCGCATCAGCGCTTCGACCTCGACGCTCGACTCCGAGAGCTCGTCGACCTGGTCGACTTCGCACAAGAAGAACTCTTCGTTCGGGACGAACTTGTCGATGCGCGCGCGCATCTTTCCTTCGACCAGCACCTTCACCGTGCCGTCTGGCAAGCGCAGCAGCTGGATGATGGTGCCGATGGTGCCCATCTCGAAGATGTCTTGCGGAGTGGGATCGTTCGTCTTCGCCTTGCGTTGGGCGGCGAGCAGGATCTCCTTGTCGCCGCTCATCGCCTCTTCGAGCGCGTTGATCGACTTCTCACGCCCCACGAACAGCGGCACCACCATGTGCGGAAACACGATGATGTCGCGAAGAGGAAGCAGCGGCAGGACTCGCTTGTCCCGCCCTGGCCCAGAACCGTCGTTCCTGTTGAAGAACATGCCCTGGGAGGTTAGCAGCCCGCCCCGGATTCGCCAAAAGCGCCGCGCACATGGGCCCACACGAAAGACCCTGCTATTTCAGGGTCTTCGACGAGGTGCGGCAGCTTGTCGCGCTCAGCCCTGACGCAGGGCGGCCACGAGGCGGTCGAGGTCCGCCTTGCTGTGCCGCTCGGTGACCGCGAGCAGGAACTGCTGCGATCGTGCGGGATCGAAGCGTCCGAGCGCTACGCCGCCGAGGATTCCCTGCGCATCCAGGCCTGCGAGCAGGTCGGGCACGGAGCCCTTCTCGAGCTCGACCACGAACTCGTTGAAGGTGGGCGCGGCCAGGGGCAGCTTGAAGCCCGAGAGCTTCTTGATCTCGCTCTTTAGGTACTCCGCCTTGCGCATGCACAGATCGCCAGCCGCGCGGTAGCCACGCTGGCCGAGCATGCTGGTGCGGATGGCGAATGCGAGCGCGATCAGTCCGTGGTTCGTGCAGATGTTGCTGGTCGCACGCTCGCGGCGGATGTGCTGCTCGCGCGTGCTCAGCGTGAGCACGTAGCCGCGCAGGCCCGCTTGATCGACCGTTTCGCCGCACAGCCGGCCCGGCATCTTCGAGACCTGCGCCGTGCGGCACGAGAACAACCCCACGCCCGGACCCCCGAGCTGCGGCGGCACCGCGAGCGACTGTCCCTCCGCGACTGCGATGTCGACCCCGAGCTCACCCGGCGGACGGATCAGGCTGAGCGCGTAGATCTCGCTGGTCGCGGTCACGAACTGCACACCGCGATCGCCGAGCGCACCACGGATCGCCGCCAGGTCCTCCACCACGCCGAGGAAGTTCGGGTAGCCGACCACCACGCACGCGACGTCGCTCGCGTCGCCCAGCGCCTTCTGCAGCGCGACCAGGTCGGTGCGCCCGTCGGCTGCGAGCGGCACGATCGTGATCGCGTCGCCTTCGTCCATGCCTGCGAGGTAGGTGTGGATGGTCGCCAGGTACTCGGGGTGGAGCCCTGCCGAGACCAGCACGCGATTCCTACGCGTCACGCGGCGCGCCATCAGCACCGCCTCGGCCGCCGCGCTCGCGCCGTCGTACATCGACGCGTTGGCGGTCTCCATGCCAAGGATCTGACAGACGAGCGTCTGGAACTCGAAGATCGCCTGCAGCGTCCCTTGCGAGTACTCCGGCTGATACGGCGTGTACGCCGTGTAGAACTCGCTGCGCAGCAGCAGCTGATCGACCGCCGGCGGGATGTGGTGGTCGTACATGCCGGCACCGAGGAACGAGAGCTTGGTGGCGGCCGTGTTCTTGGCGGCCAGCTGCTCCAGGTGCGCCATCAAGCCCGCTTCGTCGAGCGCGGGTTCGAGTGCCAGCGGACGCTTCAGCGCGTAGCCGTCCGGG
>DASUME010000541.1:0-4294 GCA_036277895.1 Polyangiales bacterium | reverse complement strand
AAGACGCTCTTCGTCTCGGGCTCGCGGCTGTCGACCCGCTTGCACGCCACGCCGTAGTGCGCGGGTCGGTCCCACGCGACCAGCGTCTCGTAGATGTGGTAGTTCGTGAAGTAGCGGTGCTGGTTGTACGGCGGGTCGAGGTACACGAGGTCGTACGCGCGGCCGCGCGCCGCGTCGCGGGCCTCACGCTGCGTGGCGTGGCCGGGGCCCTCCAGCAACGCGGGCAGGCGCAGCTCCAGCTTCTGGTGCGAGCGCGCCGACCAGCCCTTGAGGTACGCCATCTGCAAGCCGCACGTGGAGTCGACGCGGTCGGCCGCCTCCATCAGCGCGACCAACAGCACGGCCTCCAGGATCGGCTCCAGCGCCAGCGCGGCGATGCGATCGCGGATCGCGTCCACCCGGCGCCCGTTGTGCGGCTGCAGGTAGCGGGAGCGCTCGCAGAACGTCTCGGTGAAGTAGCCGGCCTCGCCCTCGATCAGGTTCAGCTCGGCGATCAGGCGCGTGGCGTCGGCTTCCACCTTGACGCGATCCGCCGCCACGTACGTCTGCGCGAGCTTGTACGCGTAGGTGGTGTGATCGTTGGCGGTGACGATGTAGCCCGCGCCCTTGAGCGCGTGGCCCACGCGTGAGGTGCCGCTGAACAGATCGAGCACGCTGCGCACGCCCTCGAGCCGCCCCACGATCGTGACGATGTGGGGGACCAGGACGCGCTTGCTGCCGATGTACTTGATCACCTGAGCAGCGAGCTTACGCCCTTCCCGCCGTCAGGTCGAAGTAGCCGCGTGGGCCGGGGCGAGCTGCTGGTGCTTGTTGGGCGCGAACACGAACTTGGGCTTGAACTGCACCAGGATCGCCGGCAACAGGATCAAGCCGCCGAGCATGCTCATGGTCATCCAGAACAACAGCAGCATGCCCATCTCGGCCTGGAAGCGCATGAACGAGAACCACCAGAAGGCCAGCCCGCAGGCCATCGTGAGCGCCGTGACCAGCACGCCCTTGCCGGCGCCCTGCACGCCGGCCTGCACGCTCTCGGTCACCGAGAGCCCGCGCTGGAACGCCTCTTCCACGTTCTCCACCACGTACAGGCCGTAGTCCACGCCGAGGCCGACGCCGAGCGCGACCACCGGCAGGGCGTTCACGTCCAGGCCGATGCTGCTCGCGCCCATCAGCGCGTACGTCATGTAATTGGAGATGATCAGGGGCAGCAAGAACAGGATGCCCGCGACGAACGAGCGGAACGCGATCAGGCAGCACAGGAACGTGGCGCCGAAGCCGGCCAGCGTGATCTTGGCGTCGATGATCGCGACCTCTTCGTTGATCGCCGCGAGCAGGCCGCCGTAGCCGCCCGCGAGCCGGAACTTGGCCCCGGCCACCGGGTGGTCCTCGATGAACTTCTTGGCGTGGGCCACCACCTTGCGCAGCGTCTCGCCCTTGTGGTCGCGCAGGTAGAGCGTGATGTTCGCCTTCTGGCTGTCCACGGTGATGAAGCGCGTCAGATCGCCGGGATCGCCGCTGCTGTAGATCAGCTCCAGGAAGAAGGCGCTCTGCTCCTTGCTGTTCGGGATCAGCTCCCACTTCGGATCGTCGCCGTGGTAGGTCGCGATCACCTTGGGCAGCACGTCCGCGATCGACGACGTGGCGCCCACCTCGTCGAGCGTCTCCATCTCGCGCTGGAAGGCCTCCATGTTCTGGAGCACCTCGGGGCGCTTGATCGCCTCGCGCGAGTCGCCCTCGACCACCACCGTGAGCTCCTCGGTGTTGGCGAAGCGCTGCGCGATCGCGTCCGTGTCCTGGTTGTAGCGCGAGCTCGGCCAGAGCATCGGCGTTCCCGGGTGCACGTCGCCGACCACCAGGTTGTTGGCCAGGAAGAATGAGCCGACCAGCGCCGCGCCGGCGACGGCGAAGACCACGTAGCGCGTGTTGCCGGCGCACAGCGAGCCGACCCAGGTCAGCACCTTGTCGACCAGCGCCACCTTCTTCTCCTTCTTGTGGGGCGGGACCGGCAAGAAGGAGAGCAGGATCGGGCTCAGGATCATGCCGCTGAAGAAGATCGAGGTCAGCCAGAAGGCGCCCATCAGCGCGAGCTTCTGCAGCAGCGGGATCGGCGCCACGTAGATCAGCATGATGCCGATGATGTCGGTCAGGATCGCGAGCGTGCCGGGCTTGAACAGCGCCGTCGAGGTCGCCAGCGCCGCCTTGTACGAGTCCTGGATCTTCTCGTGCTCGTCGAGGAACCGGCTCACCACCTGCACCGAGTGCGACAGCGTGCGCGCCGTGATGATGAACGGGATCACCATCACCAGCGGATCGAAGTTTTGGTCGATCAGGCCCAGGAAGCCGAGGCCCAGCGTCGCCGACATGATCGCGGCGCTGGTGGGCACCAGCACGCCGACCATGTTGCGGAAGTAGATCAGCAGCACGAGCAGCATCGAGATCGTAGTGACGATCATGATCAAGCCGAGCCGCGGCGACTGCTCGAAGATCTCGCCGAGCAGGACCGGGCGCCCGATCATGTGGATCGCCGTGTTGGCGTCGGTCTCCTTCTTCGCCAGCTCGTCGAGCTTGGCGTACACCACCTTCGGATCGAGCTTGTTCTCGAAGAAGCCCGCGACCACGAGCGCCGACTTCTGATCGAGCGAGACCAGCGAGCCGTACAGCCTGCGGTTGCCGAGCACCGTCTGCTGCAGCGCGTCGATGTCGGATTGCTCGGTGGGCACGAACGGCCACATCACCGGCACCGAGCGGAAGCCGATCGTGGAGTCGATCTTCAGCGTCTTGGCCTTACGCTGCGCGAGCGAGAGCACCTGGTAGTTGTTGACGCCAGGCAGCATCTCCACCGAGCGGGTGATGCGCTGCACCTTCTCCAGCGTCTGCTGGTTCCAGATCGTGCCGTCCTTGACCTCGACCGCGATCACCACGCGGCTCGCGCCGCCGAAGATGTCCGAGTACTTCTTGAACGTCTCCACGTACGGGTGCGTGGAGGGGAAGAGGTCGATGGTGTTGCTCTCGACCCGGACCTTGGTGGCCTGGTAGCCGAAGAACAACGTCACCAGCAGCAGCGTGGCCAGCACTGGCCAGCGAAAGCGAAGCACGAACCTGCAGAGGGATTCAGTCACGGCTTATTCTCCGAAGATCCGCTTGAAGTGCTGACCACCATCGTCGCTCGCCACCACGTAGCCGCGACCGCCGACGAGCACGCCGTGCTGCGCGTCCACGAAAGCCGCGCTGATCAACCAGGTGTGCAGGTCGGTGGCCACCGGCTTGAGCGGCTGGTCGCCCTCGCGGCGGAGGATCACGCCATTGGCGCCCACCACCAGGGTGCGGTCGCCGCTCGCCCACACGCCGTACAGGTGCTCACCCGTGTTGGTCGGGAGCTTCTTCCAGGAAGCGCCCCCGTCGCGGGTCTCGATCACGATCCCGTCGCCGCCCGCGGCGATCAGGTGTCCCGGTCCGGCGATCGCGAGGCTGAACAGCAGGCCCTCGGCGCGCGTGTTCTGGCGCTTCCAGGTCTGTCCGGCATCGGTGGACTCCAGCACCAGGCCGTAGTCGCCGCTGATGAAGCCGTGCTGCGCATCGATGAAGTGCACCGAGGTCAGCTGCGCCTCTTCGACGTTATTGAGCTCCTCGACCGCGTCCTCCGTGTTGGGCAGCTCGATCGAGAACTTCTGACGAGTCCAGGTCTTGCCACGGTCCACGCTGCGCAGCAGCGCGCCGAACTCGCCCACGGCGACCAGCGTTCCGTCGGGGAGCACGTCGATCGCGAACAGGTGTGCGGCGTCTTCGCCCGCGACCTTGGCCTCGACCTTGGTCCAGGTCTTCCCCTTGTCCTCGCTCAGCAACACGAGCCCCGAACGACCGACTGCGGCACCGAAGCCCGCGGCGTTGAAGGCGATGCCGAACAGCGCGTCGCGCGTGGGGATCGGGACCCGCGTGAAGGTCTTCCCCAGGTCGCCCGAGTGCAGCATCAGCCCGGGATGGCCCACCACGATCAAGTCTTGCCCAACCGCCACCGCGGCGTACAACCGGTCGCGGTAGGACAGCTCGTGCACCTGCTGTGCAGACGCGGCACGCGACGCGAGCGTCAGGCAGAACAGACCGAACCAGATGGATCTTCGCAGCGACTGCAGCATGGCGACCTTCTCGAGAGCGTAACGGTGGGCGCAGCAAGACTTACTGCGCGCCGGGTTCACCCGACGCGCATGGGGGCGCAGCGTGGAGCGGGCCTCAGTGTCCGCGCTAGCTGAGCGCGCCGACGCTGAAGTTCTTCAGGTCTTGACCCGAGTTCGCGCGCGCC
>DASUME010000540.1:0-10190 GCA_036277895.1 Polyangiales bacterium | reverse complement strand
ATGGTGCCCGAGCACGTGGTGCAGCAGCCACGCGTTGGTGGTCATGCCCGTGTGCAAGGCGTAACAGAGCTCGAGCAGGCGATTGAGCGGCGTCGAGCGGAACGTGGCCACGTGCTGGTGGTTGTGATTCCAGGCCGAGAGCACGCCCTTGGGCATGATCGCCAAGACCCAGTAAGCCACCAAGAGCCAGGGGCTCTCGACGCTGAAGTACATCGTGAAATCGAGGGCAGTGATTCCGACCGCGACCGCGACCGGCAGCCGGTCCTCGGGGTATTTGAACAACGACATCTATCTTCTCGACGCTCCCGACGTTGCTTCTGCTTGGGTCAAGCCTCGCACGCGGTCGGGGCTCGGGATGTCACAGTTGTGTCGGATTTCCTGACGAGGGCCGAGGAGCTCGTCGTCCCAAAAGCCGAATCGGGGCGCGGCAGTATACGGGCCGTGCAGCGCCGGGCACGCGCAACCGGAGGCGCAGCTTCGAATACGGCGCTGGCCCGCTTCGGTCAGGTCTCGAGGGTCAATGCCGGGGCGAGCTCGAGCCCGCAGGCACGACGAGCGAGCGCCTCGTGAGCTCGGCGATCGAGCGTGTGCCCGCCTGCCGCATCTCGAGCTCGCGCACAGCAGCCGCAGCACGGCATCAGGCTGCGCCGGACTTGGCGAAGTACGTCTCGAGGCCGTCGAGCGTGCTCTGCCAACCCTGCTCGTGACCGCGCCGCGTCTCTTCGTTGCGGAAATTGGTGTGCGTGAGCGTGACCAGCGTGCCGCCGTCACGTTCGGTTAACTCGACCGTGACCAGCGTCTCCACGGCCTCTGGCTCGTCCCAGCGATGCGTGAACACGAGCTTCTCGTTCGCCACGACCTCGCGATAGACGCCGCGCACGGTGAAGGTCTTGCCGTCGCCCTCCATCACGGCGTGGAAGCTCCCCCCCACCCGCACGTCCGAGCTGCTGTCCGCGATCGTCAGATCCCGCGGACAGAACCACTGATCCATGATCTCGGGCGTGACCCAGGCCGCGAACACCTTCTGACGATCGGCCCGGATGAACTTGGTGACGGTCAGCGAAATCGGGTCGGCCATGACACTCACTCCTTCTCCAACAGGTTCTTGAGGTTCTCCAGGCGGTCCTCCCAGAGCGTGCGGTGCTTGTCGATCCACTGCTGCGCCGTGAGCAGGGCGTCGCCGTGCAGGCGCAGATACGAGAAGCTCCCGCGGCGCTCGCGCTGCACGAGCCGCGCGCGCTCCAGCACCTTCACGTGCTTGGACACCGCAGCCAGCGAGATCCCGAATGGCTGCGCGAGCTCCGTGATGGACCGCTGGCGGCGCGTGAGCGTCTGCAAGATCGCACGCCGAGTCGGATCACTCAGCGCGTGAAAGATGAGATCGAGCTGCGCCTGTCGCGATTCAACCATTTGGTTGAGCGTGGACCGTGTGCCGCCAGGAGTCAACCATTGGGTTGAATGTGTGCTTCGCTGCGTCAGGTCGCTCCGCGGGTCGAGCGTGGTATTGCTAGCGCAACCATGGCCCTCGGCTCGACCGTACATCGCTTCAAAGTGCAGCTCTCCGACGCAGACCGCGGCGTCTACGAGCAGCTGGACCTGCGCGCCGCGCAGCATCCCTCCGAGACGCCGGCCTACCTGGTCACGCGCCTGCTCGCGTACTGCCTCAGCTATGAGGAAGGCATCACGTTCACGCAGGGCCTCCAGAACACGGAGCAGCCTGCGATCTGGATCAAGACGCCTGACGAGCGAACGATCGCGTGGATCGAGATCGGCACCCCATCCGCCGAGCGCCTGCACAAGGCGAGCAAGGCGTGCCCGCGCGTGATCGTGTACACGCACCACGATCCGCAGCTGCTACGCCGCGAGGCGGCACGGAGCGCGATCCATCGCATCGATCAGATCGAGGTCTTCGCGCCGGCCTCGACGCTGGTGCAGCAGCTGGTCGACAGGCTGGAGCGCAACATCACCTGGGAGCTCGTGCGCTCGGGTGGGCAGCTGTACGTCACGGTGGCGGGCACCACGGTCGAAGGAGAGCTGCAGCAGCTCTCGCTCGCGCCGTAGCGCCGCCTCAATCGATGATGCGGCAGCGGTACCGGCTGGCGAGCCCCGACGAGTCGACGTCGCGGCAGTCCATTCCAGCCGGGCAGATCGAGCCCTTCGCGGTGCAGTCGAACTCGCACGCGCTGGCTCGGCAGAGCGCAGGCGTGTTGGCACCCGCCGGCACCTGGCAATCGGTCTCGACCGCGCAGTCAGGGGCGCAGTAGCCTGGTCCGCCGGTGCTTCCGAGCGTACTCAGAGTAGACGTGGGCACGTGGCAGCGAGCCCCGTCCAGGCAGTCTGCAGACCCGTGGCTGGGGTCGCATGCCTCGTAAGGAGGAACCGTGCCCGTGCCCCCCGTCGGCGCCGGAGCCTCCGGCTCGCCGACCTGGGTTCCCTCCGGGTAGCCGCAGCGATAGATCGGAATGAGCGAGAGGCCGGCTGCGGTGTTCGTGCAGACCATGTTTGCCGGACATGTGCCATCACCGCTGCCCGAACCCGCACAGTCGAAGCGACACTGGGTGAACGAGCAGATCGACGGCACTTCCTCGACCAGCGGACAGTCGCTATCGAGCACGCAGCTATCCATGCAGAAGCCCGCGCTCAGCGTGGTGAGCGAGGAGACGCAGGTCAGGTTGTTCGTGCAGTCGGCGTTGACCGTGCAGGTCGCCAGGCGCGAGCCGTCGTTGGGCAGCGCAGGGGCGCCCGGCACGACGACGGGTGGTAGCTCGCTGGCGTCGGTCTTCCCACCGCCGTCCGTGGACGGAACGATGGGGGGCTTCGTGCCGGCGTCGATCGAGCCCGCGGGATCGAACGGCTCGTCTTGCCCCTCGTCACCATCTCCGGCGGGCGCAGCCCCTTCCTCACTACAGCCGGCCACCATCAGCAACCCGGCCAGCGCGCCGTTCAACCACCACGTGCGCACCCGATCAAGCCTCAACATCGACAAACCTCCGGAACACTCCGGCTTCTTCTATCCCAACCGGCCAGTGTCACCCCGAGCGCATGTTTACTCCCTCAGTGCAGTCTCAAAGCCACGAGGCTCATGCGAGGTGCGACTTTAACCGCAGGACTTCACAAGGTCTCCAAGGAGAGCGACAGGGCGAGTGAGTCAACGCGGGAAGAGAAGTGGAGCACGGCGATCGTCTGCGAGCTGACCTCGGGCTCGCGTTGGACTGGCTGGTCGGCATGTCCGCGCCGCGCGTGTCCGTGCCGACCAAGATCAGCCTTCGAACGAGAGAGGGAGTGTGACTCCGCGCGCGACACCCGCTATCGGCTATCCCGCAGGGTCCCCTTCTTCGTCGTCGTCGCGCGGGACGCGTAGGCCTGTGCCCAGGCGGACGGCGTCGAAACCGTAGCGCTCTCGCAGCTCGTCCACGTTCGCGCGAACCTGGCCGTCGCGCGGAAACAGCGGCAGCTGCTCCGCGAGCACGAGGTTGGACAGCGCCACGCCGAGCAGGCGGATCGCCAGGCTGCGCTGCCGCGCGTCGCGGTAGAGACGTTTCAAGAGCGGCAAGAGCTCGCGCTCCGACGCACTGGGCGTAACGGTGCGGGAGCGCGTGATGGTGTCGAAGTCGGCGTAGCGTAGCTTGAGCGTGATGGTGCGCGCCTCCACGCCGCGCCTCCTGGCACGCCAGCACACGCGCTCGCACAGCGCGCAGAGCATCGACTCGACGACGCGGAGCTCGCGCACGTCTTCGTGGAAGGTTCGCTCGTTGCTGATGCTGCCGAGCGACTCGCCCTCCATGTCATGCTCGTGAAAGGCCGGTCGGTCGCGGCTTAGCTCCGCGTCGCCGTGCCCCAGGGCGCGCGCGCGCATCGACGCCGCGTGCGGACCGAATGCGCGCTCGAGCACGCGCACGGGCGAAGTCGCGAGCTCGCCGAGCGTGGTGATGCCGAGCGCGACGATGCGCTGCTCCGTGACCGGACCGATGCCCGGCAGCTTGCGCACAGGGAGCGGCGCGAGCGTGTGCGCCTCTTGGCCGGCCCGCACCAGCAACACCCCGCGCGGCTTGGCCAGTCCGCACGCGATCTTGGCTACGGACTTGCTGGTGGCGATGCCCGCGCTCGCAGGCAGGCCGACCTCGGCCGCGATGCAGTCGGTGAGCGCGTGAACCACACGCAGGATGGTCGCGTCTGCATCATGATCACCCGGCCGCTGGAACAGACGCTCGCAGCCGCGAAAGTCCATGTACAGCTCATCGATACTCGCCATGCGCACCAGCGGGGAGTAGCGCTGCGCGATCGCGACCACCTGCTCCGAGTACTTGCCGTACTCGCGGTCGCGCCCCGACAGGTAGATCGCGTGCGGCGCGAGCTTGGCCGCCTCCGTGAGCGACATGCCCGAGCGCACGCCGAGCGCGCGCACCTCGTAGCTGCATGCGGTGACCACACCTCGCGTGCCCGGCTGGCCACCGACGATGACGGGCTTTCCCAGCAGCGAGGGATCGAGCAAGCGCTCGACCGACACGAAGAACGTGTCGAGGTCCAAGCAACAGATGCGCGGCGCCTCGGCGGTCACGTAGACGGAGCCTGACGCTGATCCGATGTTCAGTCAACGTCGAAGCCGCGCAGCGGAGACGCTCAAGCCGGAGCGAGCGCGCGAGTGCGTCGGCGCACCTGGATCGCGCCCTGGGTGGGTGCGTTGGGCACGAAGCTCATCGCGCGCTCGGCCAGGGCTGTGATCGTCAGCGACGGATTGACGCCCGGGTTGGCGGACACCGCCGAGCCATCGATGATGTACAGACCCGGGTAGCCGAACACTTCGTGACGATCGTTGATCACGCCGGTCTGTGCGTCGACCCCCATGCAAGCACCACCCAGGATATGCGCCGTGGTCGGAGCGCCTGTGAGCATCTCCGTGAACATGCTGCTGATCACGCCGCCGGTCTTCTTCGCGAAGCTCCGCGCCAGCGCCGTCGCCTCGGGCATGTTCGCGGTGGGCGCCTCTGCGCGATCGGACACGCTGCTCACCAGGCCAACCTTGCCACCGGTGAACAGACTGCGGCCCAGAGCGAGCGTGAGCGTGGCCTCGAGCGTGCGCATGTACAGCAAGACCTGCGTCTGTTCCGACAGGCGCTTGGTGAACAGCATGCGCAGATACGCGATGGGTGAGCTCAGCCATGCGATGACCGAGCCGAGCAGACGGGTGATCGCCGAGTTGCCCGGCGCGTGGGGGCTGAGCAGGAACTTGTAGAAGTTCGAACCTTTGCCGTAGCGCACCGGTTCGATGTGGCTGTGGTCGTCCGTGTGCAAGATGGAGGTGATCGCAACGCCTTGCGAGAAGTCCTCCTTTG
The DNA here is from genome assembly GCA_036277895.1 of Polyangiales bacterium. Classification (GTDB taxonomy): domain Bacteria; phylum Myxococcota_A; class Polyangia; order Polyangiales; family DASUME01; genus DASUME01. The sequence continues at coordinate 4,857 of DASUME010000540.1, read as the reverse complement.
CCTTCGGCACGAACACGGACGGCAGCGCTTCGCTGTTCGTGCGCACGAACTCACCGAGCCGCGGCGACAACTTTGGCAAGCAGTCCGGTTGCTCTTTCATGGCCAGCAGCAGGGGAAGGGTGCCCAGAACGCCGCCCGCGAGCACGACGTTGCCAGCCTCGAAGGACGTGCCCACGGATAGATCGATCGAGTGCCGCGTCTCCACCACGTAGCCACCGCCGGGCTTGGGCCGCACGGCGGTCACTTCGGTCTCGGGCAGTACGGTCACGCCGCGCCTCTCGGCGAGGTAGAGATAGTTCTGGTCGAGCGTGTTCTTGGCCCCGACCGTGCAGCCGGTCATGCACGCTCCACAGTGGCTGCAGCCGACTCGACGGGGGCCGTTCCCGTTGAAGTAAGGATCGTCCACCTCGACGCCCGGCTGTCCGAAGAACACAGCCACGTCCGTCTTGTGGAAGTGCTCGGCGCGACCCATGTCGGCGGCGATCTGCCTCAGCACGCGGTCGCCAGGGGTGTCGCCGGGGTAGGTGGTCGCACCGAGCATCGTGCGCGCCAGCGCGTAGTAGTACTCGAGCTCGGTCTCCCAATCCGCCAGATGCGCCCACGACGGAGCGCGGAAGAAGGCGGACTTGGGCATGGGCAGCGTGTTCGCGTACACCAGCGAGCCACCTCCCACGCCGACGCCGTGAAGCACCGTGACGTGCTTGAAGAAGCTCATCTGGTAGATGCCGAGCGCCTTGTACTTCGGCGCCCAGATCCAGCGCTTGACGTCGTTGTTGTTCTTGGCGAAGTCGTCGCGTCCGAAGCGGCGACCCTTCTCCAGCACGAGGACGCGGTAGCCCTTCTCGGCGAGGCGCAAGGCCGAGACGCTGCCACCAAACCCCGAGCCGACGATGATCCAATCGAAGGAAGTGTTCATATGTAGATCAGCCTTTCGCTGACAAGAGCGGGCGTGGTGCTGCCACTCCGCGTTCTTGGAACACCCGGGCGGTCCGGTTGGCAATCCGCTGCGCCGCGAAAGGCAGCAATCGAGCCGTAAGGGTAAGCGCGGTCCGCCCTACCTCACGCTTCCGCGCCGATCGTGGTGCCGATGGCCTTCATGACGGGCAGCGGACCGAGACGCGTCTCCAGGCTGCGATACTCGCTCCAGATTCGACCGAGCGCCGACGTGAGGTCGACGTGGGCGAGGGCTTGCCTGATCTCCGTGGGTCGAAAGAAGCCGAGGTCGGGGTTGATCCACTGCACGGCCGTCGTGATCCCACGCTTGATCGGATTGTCATACGCGCTCGACACGACGCAGACCTTCATTCGGCGTCCGGCCAGCCACGCGCTGATCTTCGCGCGCTGCCGGACCGTGGGCGCGCCACCGTCCGTGATCGTCATCAGGCGCACGCGCTCGAGCCTCGCGCCCACGTGACTCATGGTCTGCGAGAGCGAGTCCATCATGCCGAAGAAGTCGGAGTCGGCAGGGTCGCGAGGACCGATCAGCATCAGCCCCGCGACGACGTCGCCAATGGTCACGATTTTGTGGACGCACGTCATGCCTCTGCGCTGGCGATCCTAGAACGAGCAGCCCGGATGAACCAGTAGCCGCAGACCTTACCCGGAACGAATCGTCGCAGTAAGTACACCGTGAGATGGGAGCGGCGCTGTCGAAGTAAGGGTCTGCCGCGCTCAGCTGGCGGTGGTCGAGTCCACCAGGTGCGCCGCGATCGCGCGCATCACTGCGGGCTCAGGCACGCTCGGCACACGATTCTCGAAGCCCAGCACCAGCGCTGCCACCACGCGGTCGTCGCGTTCGACGCGCGTCCACAGGGGCACCACGCAGTAACGCATCGCACCGAAGACCTTGTAGTTCGAGTCCAGCTCCGAGTGCACCTGCTGTGTCATCACCGTCTGCTCGTCGACCCCGGCATCCAGCATGTTCTGCTCGGCCCAGGCGACGAGCTCCGGATCGGGGGCGCCGCCGAGGTGAGCGGCCGGCTCGCCGTGGTGGTTGGCCAGCACGATGAAGCCCTCGTCCGCGCTCGACAGCTCGAGCGCCACCTGCAGGCCCTTGTGCACGCGCTCGGTCACCAGGTTGCTTTCGGTGCCCTGCAGCAGCAGCTGGACCCGCAGCATCACCTGCTGCGCACGGTTGATACGCACGTCGTTGTCGGGGTCGAGCGAGCGCGGGTTCTCCTGCCGCTCGAGCGCGCGCTGCAAGGTGTGCAGCTCCTCGATCAAGCTCGGCACCCCGGTGCCGCGATGGTACGCCGCGAGCTTCGCGAACTCCGCGCGTGCCCGGACCACGTCGCGCTCCAACAGCGCGGCTTGCGTGCGCGCAGCGTGAATCATGCCGAGCGTCACCGCGCTCTGTCGCGGCTGATGGCGCTCGAGCAGCTCGTCTAGCTGGTGGCGTGCGACGGCGTGGTGACCGAGCCCGGCTTCGGCCAGCGCGAGCTCGAGCTGCAGGCCGAGGTTGAGCACCACGTAGTCCAGGTCTTCATCGCTCACGTGGCGCAGCGTCTCCAGGCAGACTTCTCTTGCCTGCTCGTATTCGCCGAGCTGGTTATGAGCATGTGCCAACACGCCGCGCGCGCGTGTCCAGCCGACCACGTTGCCCGGGCAGCTCTCCGCATCGAGCAACGGGATCGCTTCTCGGAACTTGTGGCGCAGCACGAGATAGACACCGCGTGCCTGATTCTCCATTCGCGCGAGCGACGGCACCTCCGAGGCGAGCCGTGCGAGCTCCTGCACGGCGCGCTTCATCATCGCGGCATCGTTCAGGCGCAGCCCGAGCTTGATCGCGTCGGCAGGCGCCCAGGTCTCGACCTGCCAGGCGCTGCCGAGCTGGACCGCGTGGACCTCCATGCGCTCGCGGTAGTCATTGGCTCGCGCCAGATTGCCCTGGCCCGCGTAGTAGCTCGCGCGCAGGTAGTCCGCGCTCATCGCGTACAGCGGACCAAAGCGCTCCAGCTTGTCGGCCGTCTGCAGACAGTCAGGGCCATCGTGCCAGCTCTCCACGACGCCGAGCATGAAGATCGAGCCGGCCAGGTAGTTGACCTTCACGCTGTCCGGCAGGTCCTCGATCGGCCGGTCGCTCTCGAGCCGCGAGACGAACTCGCGAAGCCGTTCGGTCGAGCTGCTCGGGAGATCGCGCAGGTGGGGCACGCTGGTGAGCGCGAATTGGTAGGTGATGTTCGCGGCGTGGTCCTTGCCCAGCACGCTGAACGCACGCATCACCTCGCCATAGCGCTCCACGCCGGCGGGGTCGATGCAGATGGCGCACACGCCTGCCAGCGCCGACGCCGCGCCCATCATGGAACGCACGAGCTGCTTGGGCGTTGGCGCGTGCTTGTCGCTCAGGCGCAGGCTCACGCCGGCCACGATCAGTGCGATCAAGAGCCCGAGCTTGCCGCCCACCAAGCGCGTCAGCCGCTGCGCCAGGGGCAGCCGCAGCACGTCCTGCAAGGTCGCGATCGCGACGTCGCCGTACTGCACGGCGTAGCGCCGGTCCGCGAAGTAGCCGGCGATACCGAGCAAGCCCAACAGGCCCGCGACTCGATACCTGTCGTGCCCGAGCTCGCTGCGAAGCCGATAGACCTCTTCGACCAGGGGTGCCGCTTGATGGAGCGTACTCAGGTCGCCTTGCTCGTAGAACGTGACCACGCGTTGCTGGCAGGCGCCGGCGCTCGCCGGGTCGTCGCCGCGCAGAAAATGTGCACACGCCATCAGGTCGTCGAGCACGCTGCGGCTCGCTTGCCCGATCAGGTCTTGACCGAGTCGTCGATGCGTGACGCGGCGTGACTCTGGCTCGAGCTCGGCGTGCAGCGCCGTCTTGACGTCGGCATGCACGAACCGGTAGCCGTCATCACCCGCGTGGCGCAGCACGCGCTCGCGCTCCAGCTCTGTGATCAGAGTGTGCACGGTCGCGACCGGCAGACCCGATGCGGCGGCGCACTGCGACGGCGACAGACCACGAGGATGCGGAACACTCAGGTGCCTCGCGAGCATGCGCGCCGCCTGCGACAAGCGCTCGAGCCGCGCCGTGTGTGCAGCTTGACGGCTGGCCGGCAAGTCGTCCGGCATGTCGACGGGAAGGCTCCAGCTACCGTCTCGGTAGACGGCACGCCCCGTCTGCACCAGGTGCGCTGCGAGCTCGAGACAGTACGCCGGGTTGCCTTCGCTCAGCCGATGCAGTCGCTCGGCGAGCCGGCTCAGGTACGGAGCCTGCCCGAACACCGAGCGCAGCAGCTCGAGCGTCTCGCTGCTCTTCAGCGGCAGCAGACGCATGCGTGTGGCCTGACCGCGCAGGCTCACTATCGCGGGCAACCCGTCGCGTGCTTCTTCGCGCCCGAGTGCCGCGATGAGGAGCCGTTTGTGGCCGGGCTCGCCGTGCGCAAGGGCTGCGAGCAGCGCCTGCGACTCGTCGTCGATCGCTTGCACGTCGTCGACGAGGAGCACCAGGGTCCGCTCGCGACAGAGCAGGTCGAGCACATCGCGCAGCGCACCGAGCAGGCGCACGCGCAGCTCCACGGCGGCGTGCACGGGGGAGGGAGACACCGTTGCCCGAAGCTCCGCGCGCACGTCCTTCGACAGGTTACCGAGCAGGCCCGCGTGCTCGCCGACGGCTCTGCGCGTCTCGTCCGGCAGCGTGCGGAGGAGCTCGAGCAGCATGCGCTCGGCGGCAGCGAAGGGCCTGCCCGAGTTGGCGTCGTCGACGTGCACCGTGATCGCGCCGCCCACCTTCGCCATCAGCGCGAGCTCCTGCAGGAAGCGACTCCGTCCCACGCCGGCGTCGCCCTCCACGAGTAAGGTCCGTGGTGAGCCAGCGCATGCCTCGCCGAACAGGGCGAGCGCCCGCTGCCGCTCGCGCAC
>DASUME010000539.1:0-10408 GCA_036277895.1 Polyangiales bacterium | reverse complement strand
CTGGAGCGCGAGCCGCAGCACCGCGAGGCGCTGCACGGGCTGGAGACGCTGCTCGCGCTCGACGACGATCGCGACGCCTTGCTCGCCCTGCTGCAACAGCGTGCACAACACGAAGCCACGCCGTCCGCGCAGCTCGCGCTGGCGTACGCGGCCTGGCGCGCGGGCAGCCACGCGCTCGCGCTCGAGGCGGCGATGCAGGCCCTGCCCGCGACGGGCGCGCTCGGCGCGGCGCGTCCGGAGGAGCACGAGGCGTGTGTGCTGGCCTGGCGCATCGCGACCCAGCTCGGCGACAACGCGAACGCGGAGCTGGCGCTGCGCGCGTGGGCCGAGCGCGGCGCGTCGCCCGTCGAGCGCTCGCTGGCCTGGCGCCGGCTCGCGCAGCGCACCGGCTCACGCAGCGCGTACGAGGCTGCATTGGCCAACGATCCCAGCTCGGCCGAGGCGGCGCTCGCGCTGCTCGATCAGATCGATCAGCTCGCCAGCGCGGCCAGCCTCCCGGTGCTGCGCGCGATGCGCGGCGTGCTCGGCGATCAGCCCGAGCTGCTGCGTGCGCTCGCGCGCGCCTCGTTTGCGGGCGATGACGCGGCGGGCCAGCGGGAGGCGCTGGAGGCGCTGCACGCGTTGGTCCCGGACGACGGCTTCGCCGCGCGCGCGCTGGTCGCGTTGCGCACCACCGGCCGCGATGCGGAGGCCTTGGCGCAGGCGCTCACGCAGGCACTCGCCCCCGATCGCTTCAGCTCCCAGACCAACTACGTCGCGCAGCGCGGGCTCTCGCGCTTGAGCGAGCTGTGGGGCGCCGAGCGCACGCTCGAGCTCGCGTTGCCGTTGATCGAGCAGCTCGGCGAGTCGGCACGCGCGCTGCTCGGCGCCACCGACGCGCTCGCTGCCAGCGTCAGCTCCGATCGCGTTCGCGCCGCGCAGCTGGAGCTGCGGGCCGCGCACGCACCCGAGAGCGAGCGGCCCGCGTTGCTGCGCAAGCTCGCGTTCTCGCACCGCGACAGCGGCGCCGCCTGGGCCGCGATCCGCTGCGAGCTGCGGCTCCTGGAGCTGGTGCCCGACGATCGCGAGGCGGTCGAGCGGCTGTGCACGCTGTACGCCGAGCACGGCGAGCTGGCGCGGCTGCACGGCGCGCTGGAGCTGCTGATCGATCGCTCGCCCGACCCTGCCCAGCGCCGCACGCGCTTGCTCGACCTCGCGCTGGTCAGCGCGCGCGTGGGCGACGATCCGGCCGCGGCCGCGATGCTGGTCGCGAGCGCGTTCGGCGAGGGCGCCCAGGACGACGCGTTCCCCGCGCGCGACGAGCTGCTGCGTGGCCTCGGCCTGATGGTCGAGACGGCCCCCGAGCACGCGTTCGGCACCCTGCTGGCGCTCGCCCAGCGCGCCCCGCGCGAGCTCTCGCGCGACCTGCTCAGCGAGGCGCTGGTCCTCGCCGAGCACACGCTGCGAGACTCGACCCTCGCGCTGAGCGCGGCCAGCCAGGGCGCGTTTCGCCACCCCGATCACGAGCCGTTCATCGGCGCGCTGGAGCGGCTGTCGGCCGCCAGCGAGCAGCCCGAGCTGGTGATCAGCGCGCTCGACTCGGCCGCCGATCGCTGCGAGCAGCCCGAGCGCCAGGCCGAGCTGCTGATGCGCGCGGCCAAGCTGAGCGAGGAGCGCCTCGACGATCCGGGCCGCGCCTGCCTGCTGCTCGACCGCGCCTACCGCGCCACGCCCACACGCGCCGTGGAGGACGTCTGGACGGCCGCCGCGGCGCGCCTGTTCGCGCGCGACGTGCGCGCCGGCAAGCGCGCCTACGATCGCCTGCGCGACACCCTGCACGTGCGTGCCAAGTTCGGCACCACGGTGGCGCGCGCTGCCGCGCTGGTGACGCTCGGTCGACTGGCCCACGAGGTGTACCTCAACCGCGAGGACGCACTCGGTTACGCCGACGCCGCGCGCGCCGCGCTCGAGTCCGAGCTCGGCGGCAACGGCGAGCGCGCGAGTGTGCTCACCGAGCTGAAGGCGCTGACGAGCAAGCTCGGCCACGAGCCCGCCCCGGCGCCGCGGCCGTCCACCCCACGCCGCAGCCTGGTCGAGGAGGGCATGCTCGGGCTCGCGCACAGCGCGCCCACGCTGCGCCCGGCCGGCGGCTCGATCGCCGCGCGGCCGCTCGCGCGCATCGTGCCCACGCTCAGCCTCGCCGAGCCGGCCGCGGTCGGCTCGCTCGCGCCGGTCGCGATCACCACCACCCAGAGCGCGCCCGGCTGGATGGGGATCCTCGACGAGCTGATGCTCGGCAACGGCGCCGCCAACAAGCAGCTCTCGGACTTGCTCGCGCGCGAGCGCGAGTGCGCCGTGCCGCTGTGCAACGAGCTGCTCACACGCGCGCGCCAGCAAGGCTTCAGCGTCAGCGTGCTGCGCGGGCTCCGCCTGGCCGCCGCGGGCGCGAACCGCCACGCGCTCTGGCGCACCAGCTCGCAGGCGCTGGCGTTCGTGGAGAGTGCGCTGCGCCCGCCGCCCGGGCCCAAGCAGCGCGACCTGCGCGCCGGGCGCATGGAGAACGCCCTGGTCGAGGCGCGCCGCAGCGCACACGCCAGCGTGCTCGGCCTATTGGGGCAGATCGCGGAGACGGCCTCGCCGCTGTTCCGCAAGACGGCCGCGGCCGCGCTCGGCCTGAACAAGGATCCCGAGCCGGTCAAGAGCGGCACGCAGGCGCAGGCGATCGCCGAGCTGACGTCGATCTTCGGCCTCAAGCACGACGCCTACCTCGCGCGCAACGCAGACAACCGCGTCAGCGTGTTCTCGGTGCAGCCGAGCTCGATCGTGATCGGCGGGCGCGTGTCGCCGGACGCGAGCGAGCTGCGCTTTCGGCTCGCGCGCGCCTACGAGTACGCGCGCAACGAGAACGTGCTCGTGATCAGCCACAACGCGCGCGGGCTCGACACGCTGGTCAACGCGGTGCGCGCCGCCTTCACGCCCGCGCAAGCGGCGCAGGTGCCGCGCGAGGCGGCCGCGCTCGCCGCGGAGCTGTGGCGCACGATGCCGAGCAAGGCCCAGCGCAGCCTGGCCTCGCGCGTGGCCGAGCTCACGGAGACGCCGAACCACGCCACGCTGCTGCGCGACGTGCAGCTGCGCGGCGCGCGCGTGGGCTTGTTCGTGACGCGCGAGCTCGACCTCACGCTGGCGCAGCTAGGCCAGGACGGTGACCCCGCCGAGTACGCCGTCGAGCGCAGTGAGGGCGCGCTGAACCGCGCGCTCGAGGACAACGAGTTCGTGCGCGCGCTGTTCGACTACGCGTTCGGCGACGCCTACCTCGACGCGCTGCTCGACGGGACCTGAAGCGCTACACCTGGCGAGCGCATGAAGCTCGCCACGTACAACATCAACGGCGTCAACGGCCGGCTCGCGCAGCTGCTCGACTGGCTGGAGCACGAAGCGCCGGACGTGGTGTGCTTGCAGGAGCTCAAGGCAGCCAACGCGCGCTTCCCGGCCGCGGCCCTGCAGAAAGCCGGCTACCACGCGGCGTGGCAGGGCCAGCCCGCGATGCACGGCGTCGCGATCCTCGCGCGCAAGGCGCCGCTGGTCACCCGCCGCGCGCTACCCGGCGATGAGGCCGACGCCGAGTGCCGCTACCTCGAGGCCGCCGTCGACGGCGTGCTGATCGGCTGCCTGTACGCGCCCAACGGCAACCCGCAGCCCGGGCCGCGCTTCGACTACAAGCTGGCCTGGCTCGAGCGGCTGGAGAAGCACGCGGCGGGCTTGCTCGCGGCGGGCGTGCCGGTGGCGCTGATCGGCGACTACAACGTGGTGCCCACCGACCTGGACCTCTACGACGCGCAATCCTCGTGGCGCAAGGACGCGCTCACGCAGCCGGCCGCCAAGGCCGCGTTCCAGCGCCTGCTCGCGCAAGGCTGGACAGATGCTTTGCGTGCGAAGCATCCGGACGAGGCGCGGCTGTTTACGTTCTGGGACTACAAGCGCATGGCGTGGCCGCGCGACGCCGGCCTGCGCATCGATCACTTCCTGCTCAGCCCGCCGCTGGCCAAGCGGCTGCGTAGCGCAGGGGTCGACCGCGAGCGGCGCGGGCTGGAGGGTGCGAGCGATCACGCGCCCGCGTGGATCACGCTGCGCTGATCAGTCGGACGCGTTGGAGTCGCGGCACGCCTGCGCGAACGAGTCCTGTCCGAAGCTGCTGGCGCAGTAGCTGGTCTCCTGGCACTCGCCGCCGACCTGCGCGGGGTTGGCCGTGATCAAGCGGATCGGCCAGTTGAACTCTCCGCTCTCGACTTCCTCGTCGCCGTTGGTCTTGCCGTGCAGCGTCACCGCCGCGACGATCTGGCTGAGGTTCGTGGCCGCGGCAAAGCGCCGCACGTACTCGCTGCCGAAGATCACGACGGGCACGACCACGCTTCCTTGCGGATCCAGATAACCCGTGGCGGACACCCGCAGCGGATTGTCCAGCCGCGGGTAGACGACGTCGCCGATCTTGGTCTCGGGGAGGTTGATGACGCCCCCGCTCGGAACGCGCAGCTCCACCTCTGCGCTCGTGATCTGCATCCCGTTGGTCTCCGCGAGCAAGGGCACGTCGCGCATGCGCGACTTGAGCCCGCTCTCGACCTTCAGGTTCAGCCGATACGACGACGCAGCCGCCACGTTCAGCACGCCGTCGCCGACGCATACGTCACTTCCCGGGTCGTAGACGCAGGCGCCCTCGGTGAGCTCCGGCGCGATCGGGCAGACCGCGTGCAACGACACCCCGTCATCCGCGCAGCCCGCCGCGAGCGCCGTCAACCCGATCACTCCGAGTGCACGAGACATCCTCTGGCGCACGGCCATCGCGTTCTCCCTCTGACGCCAGCCCCCCGGCGCGCATCAGGGATCCTATCGACAGGAACCGTGCTCACACAAGTTCAGATACGAACCAGCCGCTTCACGTCGTCCTCGCTGAGGGGCACGATCTCGGTCGCGCCCGGCGCACCCGGCACGATGAAACGCAGCTTGCCCCCCTTGCGCTTCTTGTCGGAGCCCATGAACGCCAACGTACGGTCATCGAGGTAACGATCGAGCTCCGTGGGCAGGCCCAGGCGCTTCATCAGCTTGGTGATGCGCTCGCCGTCGGCCGCGGAGGCGCGCCCCAGCTTGGCCGCCAGCCGGAACGCCGCCACCATGCCCAGCGCCACACACTCGCCGTGCCGGAGCGCCCCGAGCCCGACCGCGGCCTCGATCGCGTGGCCCACCGTGTGGCCGAGGTTCAGCGTGCCACGCACGCCGGTCTCCTTCTCGTCCTCGGTCACCACGCGCGCCTTCAGCTGCACGGACATGCGCACCGCCGCCGAGGTCGCGAGCAAGTCGCCCGCGACCAGGCCCTCGGCGCTCTCTTCGAGCAGGCGCACACTCTCGTCGCTGTCGAGCCAGGCAGACTTCACCACCTCGGCCAGCCCTGCTCGCCGCTCCGCCAGCGGCAGCGTGCGCAGCGCCTCGATGTCGCACAGCACGAAGCGCGGCTGCTGGAACGCGCCGACCAGGTTCTTGCCCTGCGGCCGATCGATGCCGGTCTTGCCGCCGACCGCGCTGTCCACCATCGCGAGCAGTGTGGTCGGCATCTGCGCACAGTCGATGCCGCGCAGCAGCGTGGAGGCCGCGAAGCCTGCCATGTCGCCCACCACGCCGCCGCCGATCGCCAGCACCAGCGCGTCGCGATCGATGCCGGCCTCCAGCGCACCGTCCCAGATCTTGCCGATGCTCTCGATGTTCTTGTGCTCCTCCCCGGCCGGCAGGCACACCAGCGAGACCAGCTTGCCCGCGTCGCTGAGCTCGCGCGCCGAGCGCTCCGCCCAGTGCTCGCGCACGCCGCTGTCCGTGACCACCACCACGTGCCGCCCCGTGCTGTAGCGGCGCACGCGCTCGACCAGCTCGTGGCGTACGCCCGGGCCGACCTCCACGCGGTACGTGCGCAGCCCCATCGGCACCACGATCGGCGGATCGCTGACCAGCGCATCGAGCGCCTGCGCGACCGCGTTCGGGTCTTTGTGGTCGGTGTCGAGCTCGGCGTGGCACTCGGCGTACGCCTCGGCGCGCTCACTCAGGATCGTGGTCAGCCGCTCGCGCACGTCGTGGCCGTGCAGCAGCGGCCGAGATTGCGCGTTGCCGATGCGCGCCAGCAGCACGTCGAGCGGCGCGCGCAGCGTGACCAGCGTGCCGCTCGCGAGCAGCCTGCGGCGCAGCGACGCGTTCGTGACCGTACCGCCCCCGAGCGCCACGATGCGCGCGTTCTCGTCAGCCAGCACACCTTCCGCGACCTCGCGCTCCAGCGCGCGAAACGCGGGCTCGCCGCGCTGCTGCACGAACTGCGCGATCGTCATGCCCGCACGCTTCTCGATGCGCTCGTCGAGATCCACGGGGGCCGTGCCCCACAGCTCACCGAGCGCCCGCGCGACGCGGGACTTGCCACTGCCCATCGGGCCCGAGAGAATGACGCGATCCACCATCTTGCGCCGAGTATGGCGCACGGGATCGTTCGCGCTACTGCGGCTTCGGGCTGTTGGTCGCCGACGAAAGCAGGGCCTGCTCGCGGTTCACGATCCGCGGCGTCAGGAAGATCAGTAGCTCGCCGCGCTGGTCGCTGTTGCGGCGGCGCTGGAACAAGAGGCCGAGGATCGGGATGTCACCCAGCAGCGGGACCTGGTCGACCGTGCGGCTGGTGGTGCGCGTGTAGATGCCGCCGATCACCGCCGTGTGCCCATCGGAGACCAGCAGCTCGGTGTTCGCCTCGCGCTTGAGCACCGTGGGCTGGCCGTTGGCGCCCGTGCGCGAGAAGTCCGGCTCGTTGCGCGTGACGTTGACCTTCATCGCCACCGAGCCATCGGCGGTCACGTGCGGCGTGACGTCGAGCTCCAACACCGCGGAGATGAACGCCGTCTGCACGCCCTGCGCGCTCACCTGCGAGTACGGGATCTGGGTACCCGAGGAGATCCGCGCCGCGTGGTTGTCGAGCGTCAGCACGCGCGGCGAGCTGATGATCTTCACCGCGCCGGTGGACTCGGCCGCGCTCAAACGCACGTTCAGGTTGTAGTTGCCGTCGACGCTGCCGAAGGTGAGGCCGAGCGCGCCACCCGCGCCGGAGCCCGCGGCCGCCGGCAAGTTGACCGCGAAGTTTGGCACCGCGGTCTGGGCCGCGATCGGCGACAAGCCTTGCGTCGGCGTCGCGCTCGAGTCGTAGGCACCACCCGCGATGCCGATGTTGCTCGGGAACACGAGGCCCGTCTGGTTGCCGAACGCCTGGTTCAGCGAGACGTCCCCACCCCACTGGATGCCGACGTCGCGCAGGTAGTTGCTCGTGGCTTCCACGATGCGCGCTTCCACCAGCACCTGCGGCGTCTGCGTGTCGAGCGTGCGCACCAGCTCCTCGACGTCGTCGAGGTTGTCGACGATGTCGCGCACGATCAGCATGTTGGTGCGCTCGTCGACCGAGACCGAGCCACGCGGCGACATCACCTCGCGCACGCGCGGCTGCACGTCCTTGGCGGTCGCGTAGCTCACCGGCACCAGCCGCGTCTCCAGCGGCGCCAGCTCGATCTGCTGCTTCTGGCGCGCGATCGCGAGCTCGCGCTCCTTCTCCAGCACGTCCTGCGGCGCCACGCGCACCAGGTTGCCGCGCCGCTCGGCGCCGAGCCCCTTGGCCTGCAGGATCACGTCGAGCGCCTGATCCCAGGGCACGTCGCGCATGCGGATCGTGACCGAGCCCGAGACGTCGTCGCTGGTCACCACGTTCACGCCGCCCACTTCCGAGAGCAGGCGCAGGATGTTGTGGATGTCGGCGTCCTTGAAGTCGAGATCGATGCGGCGGCCGGTGTACTTGGCGCCGATGCTCTTGGCCTGAAACAGCGTGCCGCTCACGAACGACGCCGCTTCTTCCGAGTCGATCTCGACCGGCTGCTGCTCCGCCGTGATCAGCGTGCGCGGCTTCGGCTTCACGTTCTCGGCCGCGAGCGGCGGCGCGAACATCCACACGATCCGGCTGCCTTCGCGGATCGCGGTCGCTTGCGCGTCCTGCACGCGGTCGACCTCGATCATCAGGCGGCCCGACTCGCGCTTGAAGTGCACGCCCTTGACCACGCTGAACTTGTCGGTCGGCATCGGCTCGCCGACCGCCGCGTCGACCTCGGCTTCCTTGAGCTCCATGCGCGCCGGGCCCTTGCCGCCCGCGAGGATGCGGAACTCGGCCGGGCTGCTCAGGTCGATCACGACACGCTCGCGCTCGGCGCGCTTCTCCAGCGTCACGCGCTGCACGCGCGCTGCGCCCGCCGGCTGCGCCGCGCGTTCATTCTGATCGTCGACACGCTCCAGTGCCACCACGAGCGACGAGCCCTGGTTGCGCGCGCGGTAGGTGACGTGGTGCTTGAGCAAGAGCTCCAGCCGCACGCCATCCGCGGTCTCGATCGCCTTGGCCTGCTGTACCAGCGATCCCGCCGCCACCGCCACGCCGTCGTGATCCGCGAGCGACGCACCCGCCACGTCGATCACGAGCTGATCGCCGCCGCTCACCGCGCGCACTGCATAACGCGCCGCACGGACGTTGCCCTCGAGCACCACGTCGGCGCGCGCGTCATCGCCGCGCACCTCGATCTGGTCGAGGCGCGTGTCATCGGCGAGTGCCGCGTTCGCGCTCAACGTGAGCGCAAACAAGGTCAACATCCGGAAGCCTTGCCGCATGAACGGTCCCCCTCTTACCTGGCCGTGCATTGAGATCTTCATTGCTAGGGCCGTCGCGACGCAACAAAGCAGTTGGCATCACAAGTCGATTTCCCCCGTCGACTCGTCACGCTCCTGCGCGCCCGCACAGCCCGCGTGTCGGCTAGCCGCGTGTCCTCGCGGCCGCGCCCAGACTGGGAACATCGTCGTCGTGCAGCGGGATCACCCGCGTCAGCGGCGGACGATTGGGTGCCGTGGGGTCCTCGCGCGCGAGCACCACCTCGTTGTCGCGGATGCGATCGATGCGCCAGTTCAGCGCCACCGGCAGCGCATCCGCGCCGCCGCCTTGCACCACGTCGGCCTTGCCTACGAAGTCACCGCGCGTGGTCACGTAACCTACCCCGCGCTGGTCGACGAGCATCGCGCACGGCTGCTCCACACCGCTGACGATCGCGATCAGCTTCATCTCGTCGATCGAGGTGTCCGGCATCAGCACCGTACGCTGCGCGACCACGGGCGCGCGCGCCTTGAGTTCGGTGGCGTAGTTGCGGAACGGGTCGCGGTTCTGCTCGCTCTCCGAGAAGTCGCTGTCGCGGTACGCACGCTGCACAGGCTCGGCCTGCGGCGGACGCGCCGCCGACGTCGCACTCGCAGCCGGCGCGGGCGGCGGCGCGATCGGGTTCTGGGACAGCACGGCGCTGTCGTCCTCACACGCGAGAAGCGCCCACGCCAGCAGCGCAGCCGCTGAAACACGGGTCGACATCAGGCGTCCTTCCGACGAAAGGTCGTCGCCAACACACGCACCTGCAGCACGAGATCGTCACCCACCAGCTGCGGGTTGCTGATCACGATGTTCTCCATGTTGATCGCGCGCTGCAAGCGGCTCACGTTGTAGAAGAACTTGGCCAGCTGGTGGTACTTGCCGGAGACCGCGAGGTTGACCGGGATGCGGTTGTAGAACTGCGCGGCCTGCTCGCCCTGCGGCTCCACGCCCTGGATCGCCAGGCCGCTCAGCTCCGCCAGGCGGTTGATCTCGGCCAGCATGGTGGCCATCTCCGCGCGCGGCGGCAGCACGCGCACGAGCTCCTGCTCGGCGGACTTGCGCAGCTCCAGCTCCTCGCGGAGCTTCAAGAACTGCGCGCGCAGCGCCTTGGCCTTCTGCAGCTGATCTTCGAGCTGCACCTTCTGCGCGCTGACGGCGTCGATCTCCTCGTTGAGCGGACCGTGGATCAGCGAGTAGTACGCCGCGCCCACGAGCGCGAGCAGCAAGGCGAGCAAGAGGATCTTGCTCGACGACGGAAGCTTGGTGAACTGCGCGGATGCCGACTCAGCCATGGCTCAGTACCTCACCTTGCAAGTCAGCTCGAATGCGACCAGCGCGCTGGCGCCGGTGCGCGGCGTGCCCGTGCGCACCAACACCACGTCGTCGAAGACCGCGCTCAGCGCGAGCCGGCGCAGGAACTCCGCAATGTCTTCGTTGTTGCGCGCTTCGCCGATGATGCGGCAGCTGCGCGCGTTCTCCTCGAAGCCGGTCACCCACAGCCGGCGCGTGTCCCAGCCGCCGCTGACGCCCGCCTCCGGGTTGGACTTGCGCAGGTCGTCGAGCTTGGCGGGGTCGATCGTCGGGCCCTTGCCGGGCGACAGGATCGACGACAGCTCGAGCAGCATGCGATGCGGCCCCTGGCGCGCATCCTTCAGGCCCTTCACCACGGCCTCGAGCTGCTTGGACTGCTCGAGC
>DASUME010000538.1:0-5076 GCA_036277895.1 Polyangiales bacterium | reverse complement strand
TGCCCGACGTGCTGGAGAGCTTGTTGGTCGCGCCCGGGGAAGCGCGACCGCAGCTCGCACTCAGCGACAACAGCGTGCTCTGCTCATGCAACAACGTCACCAAGGGCGCCGTCTGCGAGGCGATCCGGGGTGGCGTCACCGAGATCGGTCCGCTGAAGAAGTGCACCAAGGCGGGCACCGGTTGTGGTGGCTGCGTGCAGCTGGTGACGAACGTGCTCAAGGCCGAGCTGATCGCGATGGGCCAGACGGTCTCGAACGCGATCTGCGAGCACTTCGACCACTCGCGCCAGGAGCTGTTCCACTTGATCAAGGTCGGGCAGATCAAGTCGTTTCCAGACATGATCAAGAAGCACGGCCAGGGCCTCGGCTGTGAGATCTGCAAGCCGACGATCGCGTCGATCCTCGCCTCTACCTGGAACGAGCACATCCTCGAGCCGAAGCACGCGCCGCTGCAGGACTCGAACGACTACTTCATGGCGAACATCCAGAAGGACGGCACGTACTCGGTGGTGCCGCGCGTTCCGGGCGGCGAGATCACGCCCGAGGGCCTGATCGCGATCGGTCAGGTCGGCAAGAAGTACGGGCTGTACACCAAGATCACGGGGGGGCAGCGCATCGATCTGTTCGGCGCGCGCGCGGAGCAGCTGCCGGACATCTGGGAAGAGCTGATCGCGGCGGGCTTCGAGTCCGGACATGCCTACGGCAAGTCGCTGCGTACGGTGAAGTCGTGCGTGGGCAGCACCTGGTGCCGCTACGGCGTGCAGGACTCGGTGGGCCTCGCAGTGCGTGTCGAGCTGCGCTATCGCGGCTTGCGCTCGCCGCACAAGCTCAAGGGCGGTGTCTCGGGCTGCACGCGCGAGTGCGCGGAGGCGCAGGGCAAGGACTTCGGTATCATCGCCACCGAGAAGGGCTACAACCTCTACGTGTGCGGCAACGGCGGCATGAAGCCCAAGCACGCGCAGCTGCTGATCGGCGACCTCGACGAGCCGACGCTGATCAAGATGATCGATCGGTTTCTGATGTTTTACGTGCGTACTGCCGATCGCTTGCAGCGCACGAGTGTGTGGCTCGAGAACCTCGAAGGTGGCATGGACTACCTCAAGAAGGTGGTCATCGAAGACAGCCTAGGTATCGCTGACGAGCTGGAGGCCGACATGCAGAGCATCGTCGACAGCTACCGCGATGAGTGGAAGGTCGCGGTCGAGGACGCGGACAAGCGCAAGCGCTTCCGCCACTTCGTGAACAGTGATCAGAAGGATGACAACGTGGTGTTCGTGAAGGAGCGCGGGCAGATTCGTCCCGCGCGTCAAGACGAGCGTCGTTTCTTGAGGGTGGTGCCATGACTGAGAGTTGGACGCGCGTGTGTGAGCTCGAAGAGATCGTCCCCGATACCGGCGTATGCGCGCTCGTGGGCATGCATCAGGTCGCTGTGTTCCGGCTGGGCGCCGACCAGGTGTTCGCGATCGGCAACCACGACCCGTTCAGCCGCGCCAACGTGCTCGCGCGCGGCATCGTGGGCGACCGCGGCGGGCGACCCAAGGTGGCCTCGCCGATCTTCAAGCAGAACTTCGACCTGGCTACCGGGGAGTGCCTGGATGACCCAACTGTGAGCGTGCCCGCATACGCGGTCCGGGTATGCGACGGAATTGTCGAAGTCGGACAAGTACTAACTTCGGCGTTACGGACTGGAAACAGCGGCTTGCTAGTTGAGGTTCAGAGCGCGTGAGATCAGTCCTCGGCGCTCTGACGCCATGGACGAATTCTCCAGCTCAGCGCCACCTTCCGCCTCCAGCGAGCCCGCCGCTCGACGTGAGATCGAGTTGCTGTTCCGGGTCGCGCAGGATCTGCTGACCACGGATCGCCACCTCGGCCCCGTGCTGAAGGCGATCCTCACGCACATGGCGACCATCGCCGGCATGGAGCGCGGCATGATCACGGTGCTGGATCCCTCGCGGGATCTCGCGCGCGTGGACGTGGCGCATGGCTTGTCCTCGGAGCAACAGGCGCGTGGTCGCTACCAGCTCGGCGAAGGTGTGATCGGCAAGGTGCTGGAGCGCGGCGAGCCAGCGCTGGTGCCGACGATCGGCGACGAGCCGATGTTCCTCGACCGCACCGGGGCTCGCAAGAACCTCGACCGCTCGAAGATCGCGTTCTTGTGCGCGCCGATCACGCACCGCGGGGAGACGCTGGGCACGCTCAGCGTCGACCGCGTGTACGGCGGCGAGCTCAGCCTCGATGACGACATGCGCCTGCTGCAGATCATCGCCATGATGATCGGCCAGGCGGTGCGGCAGCGGCGCGACCAGGTCGAGGAGGTCGACAGCCTCAAGCGCGAGAACCGGCGTGTGGCAGCGCAGCAGCGCGCGCGCACGAACACGTCGTTGGTCGGTAGCTCGAACCCGATGCAATCGGTGATCGAGATGGTGCACCAGGTGGCGCCGTCCGAGGCCACGGTGTTGATCCGCGGCGAGAGCGGCACGGGCAAGGAACTGATCGCCCAGGCAATCCACGCCGAGAGCCCGCGCAAGGATGGGCCGTTCATCGCCGTCAACTGCGGGTCGATCCCGGAGCAGCTGGTGGAGAGCGAGCTCTTTGGGCACGTGCGCGGTGCGTTCACCGGGGCAGCGATGAACCGGGTAGGGCGCTTCGAGGCGGCCAACGGCGGCACGTTGTTCCTCGACGAGATCGGCGAGCTGTCCTTGGCGAGCCAGGTGAAGCTGCTGCGCGCGCTGCAGTCGCGCGTGATCGATCGTGTCGGCGAGAGCCGTGGGCGTGCGATCGACGTGCGTGTGGTGGCGGCGACCAACGCGGACCTCGAGCGCCTGATCCAGGACGGCCGCTTCCGCGATGATCTGTACTACCGGCTGAACGTGTTCCCGATCTACCTGCCGGCGCTGCGCGACCGCAAGGCGGACATCACGCTGCTCGCGGACTTCTTCCTGGAGCGCTACGCGAAGGAGCACAACCGCGACGTGCGGCGGGTGAGCACGCCGGCGATCGAGCTGATGTCGGCGTACCACTGGCCTGGCAACGTGCGCGAGCTGGAGAACTGCATCGCGCGCGCGGTGCTGCTGTCGACCGACGGCGTGATCCGCGAGCATCACCTGCCGCCCACGCTGCAGACCGGGAAGTCCAGCGGCACCACCAAGAACGGCTCGCTGCACGACGTGATGATGGCCTACGAGCGCGAGATCCTGCTCGAGGCGATGAAGAACGCCGGCGGCAACCAGTCGCAAGCGGCGCGCGCACTCGGGACCACTCCGCGCATCCTCGGCTACCGCCTGCGCCGCCACGGCCTGCACGGCGGGCTGACCCTCGTCACCTGAACGCGCCGCTGTGAACTGGCTCGCCGCCTTCGTCGTCAGCTGGTTCTGACGCCTCTGCGGCTCGAAGGCGCAGGCGAGGCCGCTCGCCAAGCTTAGTTGACGGCGATGACGAGCGGGTGGTACCGGCGACCTGGATGGGGAACCGGGGGGTGTCTGGCGCGCGCTGGCGAGCATGGTCGAGCGTCGTGCTGCTCTGGTGCACGTGCGCGCTGGCGGCCGCGCAAGCGAAGGTCGCGCTGGAGATCGAGCCGAACGTGCCCGCGTCGTTGGCGCAACGTCTGGAGTCGGCGATCGCGGGGCAGCTCGCAGATCTGGCCGTGCGCGAGGGCCTCTGCGCGGTGCGAGTCACGCAAATCGACGTTGGCTTGAAGCTGGAGCTGTTCGACCGCGAGCGGCGTGCGCGCGGGGTGCGCAGCTTGAGCGTTCGCTCGGAGGAGCTCGCGGCGAGTGAAGCCGGCTCGGTGGTGCGCGCGTTCGTGCTGGCGCTGCGCGACGAAGAGCTCGCGCCCGAGGTGCACGCCGATCCCGTACTCGAGCTGCCAGTCACCTCGGCCGAGGAGCCTGCGGTAGCGACCGCGGTCACGCCGGCTCCGGCACCCGTCGTCGCGGTGGCTCCACCCTCGAGTCCGTCGAAGCCCGTCGAACCAACGCGGTTGTGGCTGACCGCACTGTATACCGGCGAGGCCTACGCTCCGCAGCTCGCGTGGCAGAGCGGCGTGCGCGCGGAGCTGGCCATGCGCGTGGGGCTCGGTGTGCACGCCGGCGTCGGCTACGCGTATCATCCGCCGGCCACGGTCTCGCATCCGCTCGCCTCGATCCGCGTGCGCGACCACGGCCCGAGCGCGCTGCTCGGCATGCTGCGCGGCGCAGGTCCGTTCTCGGCGGGCGGTGAGCTGGCATTCGGCCTCACCGACACGCGCCGCCAGACGAGCCGCGTGAACGGGGCGTTCTCCGGCATCGACCCATCGAGCCACTGGAGCTGGCAGCTGGCGGTGCGGGCACGGGCGCGCATGCGGGTGGTCGAGAGGCTGTGGCTGGACCTGGCCCCGGCGCTGGAGCTGGCGTTCGGCCAGCGCGCGGCCACGGTCGACAGCGGCGCCCAATTCACAGTGCTTTCGCCGAGGACGGCGCGGTTCCGCCTGGACGTCGGGGCTTCTTTCGAGCTGCTGTGATGTTTTCTCCGCCCGCTT
This sequence comes from Polyangiales bacterium, assembly GCA_036277895.1. Taxonomy (GTDB): domain Bacteria; phylum Myxococcota_A; class Polyangia; order Polyangiales; family DASUME01; genus DASUME01. The sequence goes on along the minus strand of DASUME010000538.1, from coordinate 560 downwards.
CGGTGCCCGCGCGACACGGAGAGCGAGAGGAGTGCGCGAGATCCGACCATGGCAGGGAGCTCGATGAGGGAGGCGGACGAACGGGAGGGCGACGTGCACCTCGCGCAGAGCGCGGAGACGTGCGCCGCGACCCGCGACGCGCTCACCCGCCGCCTGCAGCCGCGCGTGCACCGCCTGGTCGCCTCGTTCCTGCGCAACCACGCCGATGCGGAGGACGCGACGCAGGTCGCGCTGCTCGAGATCCTGCGCGCGATGCCGAGCTTTCGCGGCGAGAGCAAGCTCGAGACCTGGGCCGACCGGATCGCGGTGCGCGCGGCGATCCGCATCGCGCGTACGCGACGCCTGGCCGCGGTGCGCACGCACGATGCGCTGGACCCGGACGAGCTGCCCCACCCGAGCGCCGAGTCGGTCACGTCGGAGGAGCTGCCGCGCGCGCTGTTGGTCTACCTAAGTGCGCTGCCGGAGACGCGGCGTACGGTGCTGGTGCTGCGCCACTCGCTCGGCTACTCGATCCGGGAGATCGCGGAGCTGACGGGGGCGTCGGAGAACACGGTCAAGGA
>DASUME010000537.1:0-8103 GCA_036277895.1 Polyangiales bacterium | reverse complement strand
GGTGCAGGGCATCACGCTGACGTGGGATCTGACCACCGGCACCGCGCGCGTGCTCGACGATCTGCAGGCGAGCGTCGGCTCGATCACGCAGATCCTGAGCGTCATCGAGGAGATCACCAACCGCACGAACCTTCTCGCGCTCAACGCGGCGATCATCGCGGCGCAGGCGGGTGAGCACGGCAAGGGCTTCGCGGTGGTCGCCGACGAGATCAAGGACCTCGCCGAGCGCGCCGGTGCCTCCACCAAGGAGATCGCCGAGCTGATCAAGACCATCCAGGCCGAGTCCAAGAACGCGATCAAGACGGTGGAGCGCTCGAACGCCACCGTCGACCACGGCGTGCAGGTGTCTTCGGAGGCGGAAGCTGCGCTGAAGAAGATCCTGGACTCGTCGCAGAAGAGCACCAACATGGTGCGCGCGATCGCGCGTGCGACCGTGGAGCAGGCCAAGGGCAGCAAGCAGGTCACGGACGCGATCGGGCGCATCGCCGAGACGGTGCAGCAGATCGCGGCCGCCACCAGCGAGCAGGCGCGCGGCTCGGAGCTGATCATCAAGAGCGCCGAGAAGATGCGCGTGATCACCTCGCACGTGGAGCGCTCGTCCCAGGAGCAGGCGCGCGGCGGCAAGCAGGTCACGCACGCGATCGAGAGCATCTCCACGATGGTCAACCAGATCAACATGGCGCAGCGCGAGCGCGCGGCCGAGTCCGACCAGCTGTCCGCCACGGCGGCCCGGGCCAAGCAGCTGACCCGCGAGTTCGAGCGCCAGATGCGGCAGCTCGGCTCGGCCTCCGAACGCCTCCATCACCTCGCCGCGGGCAGCAACTGACCCGGCGCGCTATGTAGAGCGCGTATGTTCGGCATCGGCTTCACGGAAATGCTGATCATCGCTGTGGTTTTGCTGATTGCGGTGGGACCGCGTCAGCTGCCCCAGATGATGAAGACGGTCGGCAAGGGCATCCGCGAGATCCGGAAGGCGGCCGACGACCTGCGCCGCTCCACCGGCATCGACGACATGATGCGCGACGAGGACCTGCGGAACCCGCTGCGCGGCCTGGACCAGGAGCCGCCCAAGGCGCCCTACCGGCTGACCGCAGGCGACCTCGCGAAGGAGAGCCCGCGCGAGGGCATCGACGCCGAGTTCGCGCGCCTGGACGCCGAGCGTGAGGCGCGCGTCGGCGCGTCGGAGGCTTGATGGCTGAGCAGGTCCCCGAAGAAGAGCTCCACATGTCGTTCTTCGAGCACCTCGAAGAGCTGCGCGCGCGGCTGATCCGCAGCCTGATCCCGTTCTTGCCCGCGTTCATCGCGGCCTGGATCTACCGCGAGGAGGTGTTCTCGCTGCTGGTGATCCCGCTCAACAAGGCCTGGAAGTCGATGGGCCTGGGCACGCCGAAGCTGCACTTCGCGTCGCCGGTGGACCCGATGGTGGTCTACCTGAAGCAGTCGGCGATCGTGGCGTTCCTGATCGCGTCGCCCTGGGTGTTCTACCAGCTGTGGGCGTTCATCTCGCCGGGGCTGTACGCCAAGGAGAAGCGCTACATCATCCCGTTCGTGCTGGCCTCGACGGTGTGCTTCACGATCGGCGGCCTGTTCGGCTGGTTCTACATCTTCCCGCCCACGTTCGAGACGCTGATGGACTTCAGCGGCAAGCTGCCGGGCGACGTGGTGGAGATCGAAGCCACGCTGATGATGGGCGAGTACATCAGCTTCATCTCGCAGATGCTGTTCGTCTTCGGGATCACCTTCGAGGTGCCCGTGATCATCGTCTTCCTGTCGCTGGCCGGCATGGTGACGAGCAAGCAGCTGATGAAGTTCGGGCGCTGGTGGGTGGTGGTCGCGAGCGTGCTCGCCGCGATCCTCACGCCCACGCAGGACGCGCTGAGCATGCTGCTGTTGATGGGCCCGCTGGTCGGCCTGTACTACCTCGCAGCCGGCGCCGCGTTCTTCATCGACAAGAGCCGCCGCAGCCAGGCGCTGGTCGAAACTTAGAGATCGATGCGCACCATCATCGGGCGGCCGGGTTGGGGCGAGACCTTGACCTGACGCACCTTGGCGTCGCCTTCTTTGCGCACACCGATGGTGTCGGTGTCGATCGGGAGCTTGAGCAGCGCGGGGGCCTTCACCACACGCTCGCGCAGGATGATGTCGTAGCTGCCGCTGCTGGCGAAGGCGTAGACCTCGCCGAGCTTCTGCTGCGACTGCGCTGGCTCGCCTTCGCCCTCGTGATGGCGGCGGCGTTGCTTCACGGGAGCCAGCTCTGCGACGGGCGCAGGAGCCACGACGGGCGCAGGAGCCACGACGGGCACGGGAGCTTCGACGGGCACAGGAGCTCCGACGGGCACAGGAGCCTCGACGGGCGCTGGAGCCGCGACAGGGGGAGGCGTCCCCGCGACAGGCTCGGGCAGCGGCTGCGCGACGACCGGCGGCTGCGGCGTGCCCTGCACGGCAGCGGGCTTCGGCACAGGCGCGGACGCTGCGAGCTCGGCCTGTCCCCTGCGCGCTGCGAACACGGCCAGGCCCGCGCCCACGCCGAGCGCACCGAGCACGATCAGCGCCTGCACCAGCTTGCGGCGCGGCGAAGGCAGGCTGTCCAGGGACAGCGCGCGCGGCGGCTCGGGGAGCTTCAGCTGCTCGCCGATGCTCGCCTGCGGCGCCGGCGCGAAGCCATCGAGCTGCACCTCGCTGCTGACGATCAGCGCGTTCGGCTCGTCGAGCTGCACGTCGAGCGACGCCAGCGAATCCAGCCGGCGCACGTTCTCCAGCCGCTGCGGGCCCACCTGATCGTTGGCTGGCGGCCGCGTGCTGATCAGGATGCCGAGGTTCGGATCGAACTCGAACTTGTCCACCTGCGCGCGCAGCTCCTCCGCGCGCGCGACGATCATGCGCCGGAATTCGTGCGTGCCCGGGAACTGCTCCTCGAGCCAGCCGCTGACCTGGCCAGCGGACACCGGGCCGAAGCAGCGCACGAGCACCTGCTCGAGGTCGCTCGCCATCGCGCGTGCGGTGGGGTAGCGCTTGTCGCGGTCGCGCTCGAGCGCGCGCATCACCACCGCGTCGAGCCCCTTGGGCACCTCGGGGTGGAAGCGCGACGGCGCCGGGATCGGGCCCTCCAGCACCGCCACCGTGGCGGCCACGTCGCTGCCCGCGCGGAACAGGCGCTTGCCGGCCAGCATCTCCCAGAGCACCACGCCCATCGCCCACAGGTCGGCGCGGCGATCGATCGCCAGGCCGCGCAGCTGCTCGGGCGACATGTACCCGCTCTTGCCCGCGAGGCCGGCGCTGCGGCCGTCTTTCTGGTGCGCGGCCGTCAGCGCGATGCCGAAGTCGGCCACGCGCACCGAGCCGTCGTAGAGCACGAACAGGTTGTCGGGCGAGATGTCGCGGTGCACCACGTGCATCGGCTCGCCGCCCTCGTCGCGCAGCTCGTGCGCCGCGTGCAGACCCTCGAGCAGGTTCGCGATCACCCGCACGATGTTCGCCAGCGAAGCTTCCGTGCGGTCCTCGGCCATCAGCGGCCCGAGCCGCGACAACGGCTCGCCGATCAGATAGTCCATCGTCACGTACGGCACGTTGCGGTGCGTGCCGATGTCCATCACCGAGCAGACGTAAGGGTGGCTGATGCGCGCCGTGATGCGCGCCTCGTCGAGGAACATCTCGACCAGGTCTGCTTGCGACGAGAGATCCTGACGCAACGTCTTCAGCGCGACCGTTCGCGTGACGCCGACTTCATACGTGCGGCGCGCGACGTAGACCGTGCCCATGCCGCCGGAGCCGAGCTCGGCGACCAGCTCGTAAGGTCCGATCGCGCCCTTGACCGGCTTCAGCTGCGGGAGCTCGGTGCCGTGTGCGAGACGAGCAGGATACTTGCTGTCCCCGATCGGGTACTGCTGCGTGTTGCTGGCTGACGGACGTGCTGCGACCATGAATCTGTCCGCGAAGAGCGGGCCCCCCTGCGGCTTAGGTTACGGCTGTCAGGCGCAGAACTGATGAGCTCCCGCGCGTTCTCGTAGCCACGAACACTCAAAGCGCGCGCGCCGCTAGCTTCACCGCACGCGTCAGCTCGCGCTCGTCGAGTCGGGTAAAACCCATGCGTACGAACGGCAGCTCTGCGGGCGAGAGCGCGTAGTCGTTCCCGGCTCGGAAGAGCACGCCTTGCTGCTCGGCGCGCTCGACCCAGCGCCGCGGATCGTGGCCGTGTACGCGCACCCAGAACGCCATGCCGCCGGCTGGCAGCTCGAAGCTCACGCGCGACCCCAGCGAGCTCTGCAATGCCGTGGCGAGCGCGTCGCGGCGGGTCTCATAGACGCGACGCATACGCCGCGTGTGGCGCTCCAGCTCGCCGTCCTCGATCAGCTCCGCCACCGCGGCCTCCGCTGCCAGGTCGCCCTGGCGATCGACCGTGAAGCGCAGCGCGGCCATCGCATCGAGCACCGGCCGCGGCGCCACCGCGTAGCCGATGCGCAGACCCGGCATCAGGATCTTGGAGAGGGTGCCGATGTAGATCACCGAGCCGTGGTGATCGACGCTGGCCAGCGGCAGCCGCGGCCGACCCTGGTAGTGGAACTCGTGCGCGTAGTCGTCCTCCAGCACGGCGCAGGCGTGCTCGCGCGCGAGCTGCAGCAAGCGCAGGCGGCGCTGGGCGCTGAGCGCGACCATGGTCGGGTACTGGTGGTGCGGCGTCAGGTACAGCGCGCGCAGGCTCTTCTGGAGCGCGCGCTCGAGCGCGTCCATACGCAGGCCATCGCCATCCACCGGCAGTGGGACCAGCTCCGCGCCCGCGCTGCGGAACGCACTCCACGCCGGTGGGTAGCCGTACTCTTCGACGCCGATGCGATCCCCCGGGCGCAGCAGCACGTGCGCCGCGAGCCAGATCGCCTGCTGGCTGCCACGTGTGATCAGCACGTCGTGCTCGCGCGCGCCGAGGCCGCGCATGCGGCTCAGCATGTCCGCCAGCGCGCGGCGCAGCGTGGGCTCGCCGTGAGGCTCGCCGTAGTCGAGCAGGCGCTCGCCGCGCTGGGCGAGCACACGGCGATAGCTGCGCGCGTACAGCTCGTGCGGGAACAAGCGCGGGTCCGGCACACCCCCGGTGAGCTGCAGGCCCTTGCCGGGAGGCTTCGCGGGAGCGCTGGGCTCGAGCGCGAACGCCGGGCGCGCGGGCAGCTCGGCGCGCAGCGCGACACCCTTCGCGGACAGCCGCGGCCGATCGGCCTGCGACGGCGCGCGAACGAACACGCCGCGCGCCGGCAGCGCCTCCAGCCAGCCCTGGGCGATCAGCTCCTGCAGCGCCGCGTGCACCGTGTTCCGGTTCACACCAAGCATCGCCGCCAGCGAGCGCTCGCCCGGCAGGCGCTCGCCCTGCCTCAGGCGCTTGCGCGCGATATCGCCCGCGATCGCGCGTGAGATCGCCACGTACAGCGGCGTCCCCGCGTCTGCCTCCACGCTGACCACGTAGCTCATGGCGCGCAGCATAACTGGACTAGCCGATATCTGCGAACTGGACCTTATGCCTGGTCCAGCCATGGCCCACGCTCGAGGCCATGGAGCGCAGCGTCAAGTACGAGCTCTTCGCCGCGGACGAGGCGGAGGCGTGGCAGCTATTCTCGCGGGCACCGAGCGTGCGCTTCGCCGGCGTCGCCGACGGGCGCCCGGTGTTGCGCACGCTGAGCGCGGTCGTGCTCGACGGCGCGGTCTGCGTGCACGGCGCCGACGACGGCGAGAAGCTCGGCCTGGTCGGGCCGGTGATCGCGAGCTGCGACGAGGTAATCGCGCAGGTCCCGAGCTACTGGATCCACCCCGAGCTCGCGTGCCCGGCGTCGACCTACTACCTGAGCGCGATCGCCGAGGGCGAGCTGCGGCGTGTGGAGGACCTCGCGCGCAAGGCCGCGATCATGCAAGCGCTGATGGAGCGCTTCCAGCCCGAGGGTTGCTACGTGCCGCTGTCCGATCTGCGCTACCGGAAGGTGCTCGAGGGATTGCTGATCGCCGAGCTGCGCCCGACGAAGCTCAGCGCCAAGCGCAAGCTCGGCCAGCACCGCAGCGCGCGCCAGATCGTGAACGTGATGGAGGGGCTGTGGAAGCGCGGCGCGCCGGGTGACCTACGAGCGATCGAGCTGATCCGTGAGGCGCACCCCTCACAGCCTACGTTCCGCGGCGGTCCCGAACAGTCGCAGCTCTGCGTGGCGCCCGACGCGCGCGACGCGGCGCAGGTGGCCGCCCTGTTGGAAGGCGAGTACTGGGCCGGCGGCCTCACGCTCGATCAGCTCGCTCGCGCCCAGCGCGGCAGCGACGTATGGATCGTGGCGCGCGGTCCGGAAGGTGTACGTGCGAGCGCGCGCGCGATCAGCGACGGCGCACGCGTGGCCTGGGTGATGGACGTGATCGTGCATCCCGCACGCCGCGGCCTCGGCTACGGGCGCGCGCTGCTGCAGCTGCTGCTCGACCACCCGCGGGTGCGCGGCTGCCAACGTGTCGGCCTGCGCACGCGCACCCCTGAGTACTACGCGCCGCTGGGCTTTCGCGAGGTCGAGCACCAAGGCGTGGAGCTTCAGAAGCTCTGAAAGAGCGCCTGGATCGTGGCGGGCTCGCTGGTCGTCAGCAGCGCCAGGCGCAGCAGGATGCGCGCCTTGGCAGGCGTCAGCTCATACGATGCGACCAGCCCCAGCGCGTCGTCGTCGACCTCGACCTTGCGTCCGGTTGGCCCGGTGATCACGCGCGAGCTACGCACGGCGACCACTCCTTGCTCGGCGACCTTCGCCAGCGCCGCCAGCGCCGCATCGGTCATGTTGCCGTTGCCCACGCCCGCGGTGACGATGCCGCGCGCACCGAGCTTGGCCGCCGCCTCGATCAAGCCGCCGTCGACGCCTTCATGGATGTACACGATGTCGACGCGGGGCAGCGTCTGCACGTGCTCCACGAAGAACGGGCTCGCGAACGTGTGCAGCGCGGGTGGACCACGGTAGAACGTGATCGCGCCGTACTGCACCTCGCCGAGCAGCCCGTGGTCGCCGGACTTGAAGGTGCTGACCTTCGTGGTGTGCGACTTGAAGACCGAGCGCGCGTCGTGGATCTCGTCGTTCAACACCACCAGCACGCCGCGTCCCTGCGCCTTGGCATCGGCGGCGACCGCGACCGCGTTGAAGATGTTCACCGGCCCATCCGCGCTGATCGCGGTCGACGGGCGCATCGAGCCGGTGAGCACGATCGGCTTGCTGGTGTGCGCCACCAGGCTGAGGAAGTACGCCGTCTCTTCCATCGTGTCGGTGCCGTGCGTGATCACGATGCCGTCGATGCCGGTGCGGGCCAGCTCGTTCACGCGCTTGGCGAGCTTGAGCCAGACCTCGTCGTTCATGTTCTGGCTGCCGATGTTCGAGATCTGCTCGCCGGTCACGCTCGCCACCGTGCTCAGCTGCGGCACCGCCTTGATCAGCACGTCGACCGCCACCTGTCCCGACTGGTAGCCGCCGGAAGTGCTGGAGTCGGCCGAGCCGGCGATCGTGCCGCCGGTCGCGAGGATCACGATCTTTGGCAGCGCCGCTTGCGCAGATCCGTCGAGCGGATAAGCGCACAGGAGCAGCGCCAACAACCAGGAACGTTTCATGCGGCCTCCGTGGGTTCTGGGGAACCTACGAAGGCCGCATTTCTCGATCAGCCCACGGGCGTTTCGAGTTGGTTGCTCTACTCGCTGAGCCCGCCGATGTGGAACTCCACGCGGCGGTTCTGCTGCCGACCGTCCTCCGTGCTGTTGTCGGCGACGGGGCGCGTCTCGCCGTAGCCGCGCGAGACCACGCGCGCCCCATCGATGCCCTTGGTGAGCAGGAAGTCGCGCACGCTGTTCGCGCGGGCGTCGGACAGCTTCTGGTTCTTGGCGTCGTTGCCGCGCGAGTCGGTGTGGCCCTCCACGCCGAGCAGCGCGATCTCGCTGTGCGTCTTCAGCACCTCCACGATCTCGCCGAGCATCTCGAAGCTGGCGGGCAGGATGACGGCGCTGTTGGTCGCGAAGCGAACCGGCTCCAGGATCTGGATCTGGTTGGTCTCGCGGTCGATGCGGATCTTGTCCGGGCAGCCATCTTCATCGTCGCGGCCGTTTACGTTCTCGGCCTCGAGCGG
>DASUME010000536.1:0-3459 GCA_036277895.1 Polyangiales bacterium | reverse complement strand
CGAGCGTCCCGGTCGAGCAAGTGCACGAGACCTTACGCGCGAACCGAGCGGTAAACTCGGAGCGCGCCCGCCGCGTCTTGAACGTGGAGCTGCGCTACCCGACCTACCGCGAGGGCATGGCCTAGCTCCCGATCTAAGTGTGGCGCGGCAGCTCGTTGAGGCCGAACCAGTAGTCGAGCATCGCCTTGATGCCGCTCTCCAGCGCGGCCAGGTCCATCGGCTTCACGTGGTAGGCGTTGGCGTGGTTCTGGTAGCAGAACGCGATGTCGCGCAGGTTCGACGACGTGGTGTAGACCACCACTGGCACGGAGCTCAGCGCGGTGTCCGTCTTCAGCTGCACCAGCAGCTCGCGCCCGTCTACGCCTGGTAAGTTCAGATCGAGCAGGATCACGCGCCGCTTGCCGGCCTCGCGCGGCTCCGTGTCCCAGGTGCGGATCTCCTGCAGCAGGGTCTCGGCGTCCGAGTAGCGCTTCAGCTCACCCGCGAAGGCCAGGCTGCGACACGTGCGCTCCAGCGCATCGAAGTCGTCATCGCTGTCTTCCACCACGATTAGCTCAGCCTGCATGACCCGTCCGCTCGCTTGATTGTTCGCGCCCGACGCAGAACCAGGCGGTCGTTCCCTTGCCCGGCTCCGAGTCCAGCCATACCTCGCCGTTCATGCGCTCCACCAGCTTCTTCACGATCGTGAGTCCCGCGCCGCTGCCGCCGCCGTACTTGTCTTGCGCGTGCAGCCGCTTGAAGATCGTAAACACCGTATGCAGGTGGCGAGCCAGGATGCCGATGCCGTCATCCCGCACGTAGAACGCGTGCGTAGCACCCAGTGCACGCGCAGGGAACGCGGCGTCACCCGCCGCCACAGCGCCTACTTCGATGTGCGGCTCGTGCTGGCTGTACTTGAGCGCATTGGTCAGCAAGTTCGTGAACACCTGCTCCAGCATGGCCGGCACGGCGCGCACATTCGGCAGCGCTGCCACGCGCAGCTCTGCACGCGCTTCGCGGACGCGTGGCGCCAGCAGCTCCTGCACGCGCTCCAGCAGCGCGTTCACGTCCGTTTCGACCATCTGCGCCTCGAGGCGCCCTGCGCGCGAGTAGTCGAGCAGCGCGTCGATCAGCTCACGCGTGCGCTTCACTAGCCGCATGATGCTCTCGCCTCGCTGCACGTCCTCGGGCGCCAGCCGGTCGCCCGCGTCCTTGAGCAGGAACGCCGCGTGGTTGTACATCGCGCGCAGCGGCTCCTTGAGGTCGTGCGACGCCACGTAGGCGAACGCGTCCAGCTCCGCGTTGCTGTTGGCGAGCTCTTCGATCAGGCGCGCTTGCTCGCGCGTCCTGCGCACCAGCACGTGGGTCGCGGCCGCGCGTAGCTGCTCGGCAGCCAGTACCTCGTCGCGTGCCCAGGGCTCGGCGCGGCCGCGCACCGTCTCCGTCCACAGCTCGAACGACTTGCGCGGTGTCAGCCGGTCGCCCATCGGCCCGTAGCTGACCGGCTTGCGCGGGTCTCCCGCCCACTTGACGGTGCGCGTGATCTCGGGCCGAAACCACATCAGGTAGTCGCCCGGCACACCCGGGATCGGCATCGCCAGCAGCCCGCACGCGAGCTCCGGGAACTGCGCCGCCTCGGGGTACAGCTCGAGCAGGCTGTCGGTGGCGACGACCTCGTTGCGACGTGTGGCCACCAGCATCGCCGCGATCCGCGCCACGTGCTGCTCGAGGGGCACCAGGCCCTCGCTGCTCACCTTGCCGAGGTGCACGGTCGCGACACCGGTGCTCTCGACCAGCGCCTTCACCACACCCGGTGACTGCGCGAGCGCGACCGAGGGGTCGGCGCCGCTGGCGAAGGCTTCGACCAACGCCGCGTGCGCAGACGCGATGCGCGCGCGGTAGCCCGCCTCGTCGGCGTGCAGCTTGTCGACGATCTGCAGCGAGGCCACGCGCGACAGCAGCTCGCACACCAGCCGCACCCCGTGCGAGACGCGGCGCGGGCTGTAGTGGTGACACGCGACCAGGCCCCACAGCTTGTCGCGATCGCGGAGCGCGAGCGTCAACGAGCCGGTCACGCCCATGTTCAGCAGGTACTCGGTGTACATCTGCGACGCGCCGCGCAGGAACGAGTTCGACAAGTCGAGCGGCTGCCCATTGTGCGGCGAGAGCTCCGGCACGATGCGCGCAGGCACGTACGCGGCGTCGACCAGCATGCGCACCGAGTTCTTCAGGAACAGCGCTCGCGCCTGCGCGGGGATGTCGCTCGCCGGGTAGTGCAGATCGAGGTACGACGGCAAGCCCTTGTCCTGCACCATCGACTCCGCCCACACGTGGCCGGACCAGTCCTCGGCGAAGCGGTAGATCATCACGCGGTCGTAGCCGGTGAGCTCGCGAATGGTGTCGGCCAGCGTCTGGCAGTGCACGCGGGTGGTCGCCGCCATGCCCATCAACCGCGCCACCGTCTGCGAGGCGAAGCTGTAGAAGTCGGGCGCGACGACCTCGCCCCCCTGCGCGGGCTCCGCCTCGACGATGCCGAGCTCGCCGTTGCCGTGCGCGATGATATCGAAGGGGCCGCGCCCCGCGAGCGTGCCGCAGTGGGCGTACGCGGGCCCACCCTCGAACGCGCGCCGGATGCCGGTCAGCTCCGTGAGCAAGCCGTCCAGGCGCTGGCCCAGCACGTCGCGGCCGAGGTAGCGCGCGACGTTGTCGCTCGTCTGCACGATCTCCAGCGTCTCGCGGTCGACCGCGAGCAGCAAGCCGTGCTGCTGGATCTGCCCGGGGATGTGGATCGGCTCGCGATCGCAGTTGCTCAGGTCGATCGGCTGGTCGTAAGGCACGAGCTCGCTCATCGGGCAGCTCCAGGGACCGCGGTGAGCCGCTGCGTCCAGCAGTCACGTGGCAGGTCGAGGGTGAAGGTCGTGCCGGTGGCGTCGGAGCGCACGGTGACCTCACCGCCCAGTCCGGTCACCGTCTCGTACACGATGAACAGCCCGAGGCCGGTGCCGCGCGACTTGCGCCCGCGCGCGAACGGATCGAACAGGTTGGGCAGCTGATCATCCGGGATCGGCGGGCCGAGGTTGTGCACGCTGAGCTCCACCGAGCCGTCGCGCGCGGTGTAGCGCACGGTGACCGGCGCACTCGCGTCGCCGTGCTGCAGCGCGTTGCGCACCAGGTTCGTGACCAGCTGCGAGAGCCGCACCGGATCGCACTGCTCCGCCTCGGGCATGTCGACGTGCAGCTCCAGGCGACTGCGCGGGAACGCCGCACGCAGCTCCTCGATCTGCTCGCGCAGCACGGTCTCGCTGTCCGTCAGCGCCGCGCGGCCTTCGGACTCGCGCCCGCGCCGCAGCTCCGCGCGGCTGAGGATGTCGCGGATCAGGTCGCTCATCGAGCGCACGCTGCGCTCGAGTCGGGCCAGCACGGGATGGCCGGGCGCCTCGTTCTGCATCATCGCCACGCCGAAGTTGATCGCGGACAGCG
>DASUME010000535.1:0-6876 GCA_036277895.1 Polyangiales bacterium | reverse complement strand
CGGCTCCTGCCAGGCGTCCCTCAGGTCGTCGATGTGGCGTGCGAACACCGGGGGCTGTCCCGTGAACGTCCAGTACGCGAGCGCACCGAGGCCGTACAGATCGGTCCGTTGGTCGATGCCGTTGCGGGTCAGACACTCCGGCGCGATGAACGCCGGCGTGCCGGCGACGTCGGTGGCTACGCCGACGTTGGTGAGTGTGCCGAAGTCGATCAGCTTCGCGCGACCGCCGCCGGTAAGGCGCACGTTGTTCGGGCTCAGGTCGCGATGGACGAGCTTGCGAGCGTGCAACAGCGCGAGCGCCGAGGCCACGTCGCGCAGCAGGCGACAGCCGTCGCGGAAGGCGAGCGGAGCCAGCTTGGTCAGGTCTGCTCCGGGTAGCAGCTCCATCGTGTAGTAAGGTCCCAGACCGTCGAAGCCGTACTCGTAGACCTCCACGATGTTCGGATGCGTCATGCGCACGAGCGTGTCGTACTCGCGCTGGAACAGCGTGATCAGGTGCGTACGCGCGGCCTTGTGGTCGACTCGGAGTCGCTTGTAGGCAACGCTGCGCTGCCCGACGCGGTCGTAGCATCGGTGCACGTGGCCCATACCGCCGGAGGCCAACACCTCCTGGATCTCGTACCTGCCGCTGTGCTCGACGGGGAGCGGCTCCTGTCGCGTGGGCAGGCCGTGCATGATCGCAACATCGTACACCCGATCCGTGCTCGGACTCGTGCACGTTGCGGCGTTCTTTCGTCGACTTTTCTGAGCGGAAGGTGCTTAGGTGCCGATCATCGGGGACGCTTGGGTTACGGCGGGCCGGAGAGCTGAGGGGCCGTGCTCGAGAAGATCGTCGTTTTTTCGGTAGAACACCGGGTTTCGGTGGCTGTGGCGTCGCTGGCAGTGGTGTTGGTGGGGCTGCTGCTCGTCACGAGCCTGCCGATCGACGCGGTCCCGGACGTGACCAACGTGCAGGTGGTGGTGCTGACGGAAGCCGACGGCCTCTCCGCCGAGGAGATGGAGCGCTTCGTCACCTTTCCGGTCGAAATGGGGCTCAACGGGCTGCCCGAGCTGGAGCAGATGCGCTCGGTCACGCGCTCGGGCCTGAGTGCGGTCACGATCGTGTTCAAGGAGTCGATGGACGTCTGGTTCGCGCGCCAGATGGTGTCCGAGCGGCTGCGTGAGATCGAAGCAGACATCCCGGCGGGCTACGGCAAACCTCAGCTCGCGCCGGTGTCGACCGGGCTCGGCGAGATCTACCAGTTCACGCTGGAGAGCGATCGCCACACGCCGATGGAGCTGCGCGGTCTGCTGCAGTGGGAGCTGACCCCCCGGCTGCGTGCGGTGCGTGGTGTGATCGAAGTGAACGCGATGGGAGGTGCCGCCAAGGAGTATCAGGTGGTGCTCGACCCGGCCCGGCTGGCCGCCTTTCAGCTCACGCTGGGGCAGGTGCTCGAGGCGCTGGAGCGCAACAACGCGAACGTCGGCGGTGGCTGGGTCGAGCGTGGCGGCGAGCAGCTCGTGATCCGCGGGCAGGGCCAGCTGCGGAACGTGGAAGACATCGAGGACGTGGTGATCACGGCGGACCGCGATGGCACGCCGATCCAGATCCGTCAGCTCGGCCAGGCGCGCATCGGCGCGGCGCTGGCACAGGGTGTGGTCACGCGCGACGGCAAGGGCGAGGCCGTGACCGGCACCGTGATGATGCTGATCGGCCAGAACTCGCGGGACGTGGTGCACGCGGTGAAGGCCGAGGTCGAGAAGATCCGCAAGGACCTGCCCGAAGGCGCGCGCATCGACACCGTGTACGACCGTGCGAGCTTCATCGATCGCACGCTCAAGACCGTGGGCAGCAACCTGCTGGAGGGCGCGCTGCTGGTCGGCGTGGTGATCCTGGTGTTCCTGCGCTCGTGGCGCGCGAGCCTGCTGGTCACGTTCGGCATCCCGGTGGCGATGTTGATCGCGCTGTTCGGCATGCTCCAGCTGGGCGTCACCGGCAGCCTGATGTCGCTCGGTGCGATCGACTTTGGTCTGCTGGTGGACGGTCCGATCATCATGGCCGAGGCGCTGATCGCGACGCTCGCGCTCAAGCACGTGACGGAGGCGAACCGCGTCGAGGTGATCACGGACACGCTCAGGCAAGTCGCGCGGCCGGTGGTGTTCTCGGTGTTGATCATCCTGCTGGTGTACGTGCCGCTGCTGACGCTCGAGGGCAGCGAAGGCAAGATGTTCCGGCCGATGGCGACCACGATGGCGTTGGCGCTGTTCGGCTCGGTGATCTTCTCGCTGTTCACGTTCCCTGCCGGCGCGGCGCTGATGCTGAAGGCGGGTGGACACGAGGCGGGCTGGCTGCAGAAGCTCGACGCGCCGTACGAGCGGCTGGTGAACTGGTCGTTGCAGCGATGGCGACCACGATGTCGCCCTCGTCGATGCGCGGCACGAAGTCCGCACCGAGTGAGGCCCCCACTGGCAGCGTCAGCGCCAGCAACGCCAGCGCCACCCCGACCAGCACGAAGCGACCGGCGCATCCCGAGCGTGGGCATGTCCGAAGCGCGCGAGCTCGACCTCGCGGTCGAGAACGTGCTCGCACGTTTTCCCGAGGTGGAGACCTCGCTCGCGATGACGGGTCGCGCCGAGGTCGCCGTCGATCCGGTCGGCATGGAGAACACGGACATCCTGGTCAAGCTCAAGCCGAAGGAGCAGTGGAAGACCGCGCACGACCTCGACGGGCTCGGCGAGATCATGAAGTCGTCGATCGAGCGTGAGGTCCCGGCGACGTTCGTCTCGATCTCGCAGCCGATCGAGGACCGCACCAACGAGATGATCAGCGGCTCGCGTGCAGACGTCGCGATCCAGCTGTTCGGGCCGGATCTGCTTCGGCTCACGGACCTCGGCAGGCGGCTCGGCGCTACGCTGCGGGCGACGCCGGGTGCGGGCGACGTGCGCGTGGAGCGAGCGCTCGGCTTGCCCATGCTGCAGGTCACCGCCGATCGCGCGCGCCTGGCTCGCTACGGCATCCCCACCGACGACGTGCTCGCCGCGGTCGCGACCACGCGCCAGGGACGCGCGGTGGGCACCGTGTTCGAGGGGCAACGGCGCTTCAACCTGAAGGTGTTGGTGCCGCCGCACTCGATGAGCCCGGAGTCGTTCCGCAAGCTGCCGATCGGCGCCGCCGACGGGCAGCTGATCCCGCTGGGCCAGCTCGCGACGGTGACCGAGGAGGATGGGCCCGCGCAGATCAGCCGTGAGGGCATGCAGCGCCGGCTGCGCATCGACGTGAACATCCGCGGTCGCGACTTGCTCAGCTTCGTCGACGACGCAAAGGCGCGCGTCGCGAGCCAGGTCCCGCTGCCCGAGAAGTACCACATCACGTTCGGCGGGCAGTTCGAGAACTTCGAGCGCGCGAGCAAGCGGCTCGGCTTCGTGCTGCCGGTGGCGCTGGCGATCATCTTCGCGATGTTGTTCGTGACGTTCGGCAACATCCGCTACGCCGCGGCCGTGTTCTCCGGCGTGCCCTTCGCGCTGATCGGCGGCGTGGTCGCGCTCAAGCTGCGCGGCATGCCGTTCAGCATCCCGGCGGCCGTCGGCTTCATCGCGCTGTGCGGCATCGCCGTGCTCAACGGCGTGGTGATGGCGAGCGAGATCAAGCGCCGGCCCAGCGAGGGCGAGGACGCGCTGCGCAACGGCGCGGTCCACGTGCTGCGGCCGATGTTGCTCACCGCGACCGTGGCCTCGATCGGCTTCTTGCCGATGGCGATCTCCAGCTCCGCGGGCAGCGAGGTGCAGCGCCCGCTGGCGACCGCCGTGATCGGCGGCATGGTCTCCAGCACGCTGCTCGGCTTGATCCTGCTGCCTGCCCTGCTGCGCATCTTCCTGGGCCACTCGCTCAAGCGAGCATGACGCGTTCGCGCGTGGGCTCAGGGCCACGTCGGGATGGGGGGAAGCGCGCACGGGCTGTCGCCCAGCTTGCAGGCGCACTTGTCTTCGTCGGTACAGCAGCCGACCGAGAGAGCAGGGCAGCCGTCGTCGCACTGCTGGGGAACACACTGGCTCGACGCGCCGCTGTCGGTCGAAGGCAAAGCGGCGTCACGTGTGGGCGGCACGGCGGCCGCGTCGGTGGACGCAGGCGCACCGGCTTCGGGAAGACTGGAGGCGTCCGCGCGCTCGTTCGCCGAGGCGTCCGCGCGCTCGTTCGCCGAGACGTCCGCGCGCGCATCCTCGATTGACTCGGCGACCGCGTCGAGCTCGTCGGCCGCGGCGTCCTGGGCGGGTTCGGGCTCCGGCGCTGGCTCCGCGTCGCCGTTCGAGGCAGGCCCTTCCGTGGGCGGAGCTTCCGGACTCGCACCCTCACGCGCAGGCGAGCTCGCGCACGCGGAGGTTTGAAGCAGGAGTGGAACAGCGAGCAACGGCCATAAGCGACGACAAGCCATAGGGCGTGCACGATAGGAAAGTCGTGTGCTACCCACAAGCACGGCGGGCGCGTTCGTCGCGTTGTGTCCGCGCTGGAGAAAGATTCGGCCGCAGCTGTCGAACGCGCTGTGCGCTTACCAGTCGATTACGGAGCAGCCCCAGGTGAAGCCAGCGCCAAACGCGACCAAGGCCACCTTCATGCCGCGCTTGAGGCGACCCGACTGCTCCGCCTCGAACAGCAACGAAGGCAGCGTGGCCGCGGTGGTGTTCCCGTAGCGCTCGATGTTGTTGATGAACTTCTCGGGCGGCTCGCCGATCTGCTGCTGGATGTGCTGGTTGATACGCAGGTTGGCCTGATGGAAGCAGAACAGGTCGATGTCCTTCGCCGTGAGGCCGAGCTTCTGGAACGTCTCCATCATGATGGTGAGCATGCGCGCGACGGCGTTCTTGAACACGAGCTGGCCGTCCATCTTCGGGTAGAGCAGGGCGGGGTCGACCTGCCCCACGCCGTCAGCATTGATCGGGATGTACGGCTTCTTGGCGATGTCCCAGACCTGCAAGCCCAGGGCATCGGCATAGCGGCCGTCGGCGCCCAGGAACGTGCCGCGCACGCCGCGGTCTTCGTCGGTCGCGCTCACCACCACGGCGCCCGCCGCATCACCGAACAACACGCCCACGGTGCGGCCGCGCGTGGTGAGGTCGAGCGCCGAGGAGTGCACCTCCGCTCCGACCAGCAGCACGTGCCGCTGCGCACCCGACTGGACCAATGCCGCGGCCGTGCTCAGTCCATACAGAAAACCTGAGCATTGGTTGCGGATGTCCATCGCGGGGATGAATCGACCTTCCTCACAGAGGCCGAGCTTCTGCTGAAGGATCACGCCGGTGCCCGGGAAGAAGCGGTCCGGGGACAGGGTACAGAAGATGATCATGCCGATGTCGGCCTTCGTCAGACCGGCGCGCTCGATGGCTTGCACGCTCGCCTCGAGCGCGAGGTCGGAGCACCCCACACCTTCGTCCGCGAAGTGGCGCTCCTTGATGCCGGAGCGCTGCTCGATCCACTCGTCGCTGGTCTCGATGCCGTACGTGTCACGCAGGTCGTTGTTGGTGACTACACGCGGAGGGGCATAGAAGCCCGTTCCGGATATGAAGGCGTTCCTCACTAGGCTCGACTCTCTTTCCAGCGCCTGTGTTATGCGCTCGGCCCCACCCGCTACCGGTAGCCTGAAGTCGACGCAGCCACCTTATCGTGCGGGCTCGATTCGCTCTCCGCGCACTCGGTCATACAGAAAACCGCTCGACCTTGAAGGCGCCGGCCTGTCGATTGCTCCCGCGAACACGGCGTTTGCCTCGGACGCCAGGGCGGTGCCGCCGCGAACTATGCACTGGCGCCAGCGAAACTTCCGTCGAAGAAAGGCACTCGTGCGAGCTCCATGAGTGTTCGCGCAGGTCCGCTCTCGGAGTGTCATGTCTCAACTCGGTTCGAGCGCTCTTCTGATGGAATGCCAGAGCGTGCGCGTTCGCTTTGGCTCGGTGCTCGCGCTGGACGACGTGAGCTTCTCGGTCCCCGCGGGGCATATCGTCGGCATCATCGGGCCCAATGGCGCGGGCAAGACCACGCTCTTCAACTGTATCAACGGAATTTATCGCCTGGAGCGTGGCGACATCCGGTTTGGAGCGCAGTCGCTGCAGAGCGTGCCCCGCCACCATATCGCGGCGCTGGGCGTGGCGCGCACGTTCCAGAACGTCGCACTGTTCGGCACCCTGTCGGTAATGGACAACGCTCTCGTGGGCGCACACAGCCGGATCCCGGGTGGCTTCCTGCGCGCTGCCTTCGGGCTCGGCACGGCGCGCGTCGAGGCGGAGCTGCTCGCCGAGGCGCGTGAGGTGCTCGCGTTGCTGGAGCTGAGCGACGTGGCCGATCGCATCGTCAGCGACTTGCCGTTCGGCACACGCAAGCGCGTCGAGCTCGCGCGCGCGCTGATGTCCAGGCCGCGCTTGCTGATGCTCGATGAGCCGGCGGCGGGCCTCAACCACGCGGAGGTCTCCGAGCTGCGTGACTTGATCTTTCGCCTGACCAACCGCTACCCGCTGACGGTCCTGCTCGTCGAGCATCACATGCAGTTCGTGATGCAGCTGTGCGACAAGGTCGTCGCGATCGTCTTCGGTCGCTCGATCGCGGAGGGAACGCCGGCCGAGGTGCAGCGCGATCCCGAGGTCCTGCGCGCGTACCTGGGAGACGGAGCATGAGCCTGCTGCGAGTACGTCAGCTCACGGCCAGCTACGGGCAGGGCTCGGTGTTGCACGGTGTCGATGTCGACGTCGCCCCCGGCGGCGTGACGGCGGTGCTCGGCGCCAACGGTGCGGGAAAGACCACGTTCTTGCGCGCGATCTGCGGGTTGGTCCGGCGCGCCGGCACGATCGAGTTTGCGGGCGCGCGGATCGACAAGCTCGCGACCGAAGACATCGCGCGCGCGGGCGTGGCCCACG
>DASUME010000534.1:0-8885 GCA_036277895.1 Polyangiales bacterium | reverse complement strand
GCACACGGCGTGTTCGCGCTTCGTGGGGATCGCTACGCGCAGACCACGCTCTCACGCTCCCTGCAGCGCGACGTGCCTGGCTCGGTGCGAGATTACCTGCTCTTCCTGGGCCATCCCCGGCAACGCGAGCGCTGGTCCAAGCTCGACCGCACGGTTCGCGAAGGTCGCACCCAGTCCGACTTCTTCGCGCAGCTCGGGCACGACCGCGAGCTCGGTGCCGCGTTCGATGCAGGGATGAGCAGCCTCTCGCTCCTGGGCAGCGAGGCCACCCTCGCGAGCTTCGACTTCTCGCGCTTCGGCACCATCGTCGACGTCGGTGGCGGGCGCGGCGAGAACCTGGCGACGATCCTGCGCACGGCCCCTCGTTCGCGCGGCGTGCTGTTCGATCTGCCGGAGGTCACTCGAGGCGTGCAGCGCGAGCGTATGCGCGTGGAGAGCGGCTCGTTCTTCGAGCGAGTGCCCGCGGGCGGCGACGCCTACGTGCTCAAGCACATCCTGCACGACTGGGACGACGAGCGCGCCCGCGTGATCCTGGGCGCGATCAAGAGAGCGATGCCGCGTCACGCGACGCTGGTGATCATCGAGAGCGTGGTGCCTGCGGACGCGCGTCAGCACATGGCGAAGCTGATCGATCTGGAGATGCTCGTGATCGACGGCAAGGAGCGCAGCGAGCGCGAGTGGCGCACGCTGCTCGCCGGCTGTGGCTTCACGCTCGCACGCATCACGCCGACCGCGGGCCCCGTCAGCGTGCTCGAGGCGCGCCTCAGCGATACTTCGGATGCGTAAAGTGCAGCCGGTGATCGGCGCCGTGCGACGCGACCGCGTCCGTGAACACCACGCTCCCGATCGCCTGCCACTTGCGCGGTGCGAGCCGCGACGACTCGTCGGCGATCTCGATCCGGTACCGTAGACCCTGCGGCTGGATGGCGTCCGCGATCTCCTCGCGCAGATCGGAAGCCTCGAAGCGCGGGTTCGACGCATCGCCGACCAGCCGCAGGAAGCGCGGCGCACGCGAGGGCCCCACGTTTCCCAGCTCCGCGATCGGATAGACCTGACGGATCGCCGCCTGCGTCAAGTCGAACGTGCGGTCGGCGAGCGCGAACGCCGGCGCCGCCACCGCGCCGATCAGCCCCTTCATCGCCATGCCCAGGTGCGGCCGAAACGGCATCAGATCATTCTCGAACGTCGCATGCGCGAAGTAGCGCGTGTGCGAGCCACCCAGGTTCTCCAGCGTGAAGAAGTTCGCCGTCTTTGCCGGCCGCTGCTCGTCGAGCGTGGGCCAGAGCTTGCCCGCGATGCCCATGAACCGAAGCTTGCCCGGCCGATACTCCCCCACCGCGTCCGAAGCGCGCGCGATGATCAGCGCCATGCTGTCCTGACGGAAGTACCCCGAGTACGGGTTCGGCTCCGTCACATGCCAGACCCCGCGCATCGCGATGCCCACCGGATGCACCAGCTTGTCGAACTCCGGCAGCAGATCCGCCTCATCGCGCAGCGTGCGCTCACCATCCCGCACCAGCCCCCGCGCAAACGTCCCCGTAACATCCCGCCACCGCAACCTCCGCTGCGGCAATTCCCGGTACGGATCCCGCGAGATCACGTCCCAAACATCTGCAAACCGCGAGCCCTCACCCGCCTGAGCGCGCTCCCCCGCCACAGCTTCCACCGCTCCGTGCATGAACACCTCCCCCGCAGGACGGGTCGCGACGGTTAATGCACGAAGCGTGCGCAAGTCCGCTCGCGGAGCCTCACTCGCACTCGTCAACTCCTCCAAGCTCGCAAAGTCCGCCTTCGCATCCGGGGCACGAGGACTGATTGAGCGCGAAGCAATTATCCGGGCAGGGATCGCCGGTCCAGACTCGGCACTTGCTGCGAACACAGTGAAAATGCGCGTCGCAGTCGTTCTGTTTCGCGCAATCTGCCGGCCAACCGGACGGCCACCTGCATCGACGGTCCGGCCCGCAGACTTCGGCGCACTCGCTATCTCCCGCGCAGACCTCGCCGACGACCTTCAAGCACACGCCGACTTTGCAGAACAGCTGCGGGCCGCAATCTGGAACGGAGTTGCAGAGGGTCGAAAGGATCCCCTTGTCGCCGCAGTATGTCCCCCCGTCCCTTGGCAGGCAGGCGCCCGTGACGCACTCGGTGTCGCTGCTGCAGGACTTCCCATTGTTGCGTTTGCAGAGGCTGGCGGCGCAGCTGAATCCTTCTGCGCAGTCGGCGGGTTCACTGCAGTTGCCGTCGAGCACCTGCGGCCCCGACACGCAAGACCCGGCAGCGCAGATGCCTTCCTGGCAATCGGAGTCGCTAACGCAAGCGGCGCCGGAAGCCTGTTTGCAAAGCGAGACGGAGACCTTGCACAGGCCCGAGGCGCAATCGACGGCCGTGTTGCAACCCTGATTGAGGCCATTCTTCATGGCTAGACAGGACTGATAGCAGCTCTGACTCTTGCACTCACCGTCGTCGCCGCAGGGCTGTCCGTTGCTGATCTTGCATGTACCGCTGCTGCACGCCGCGGTGGCAGAGCAATCGCCATCAGAGTTGCACAGCCCGTTGACCGCAACCTTGGCGCCGCACTTGTTTGCGACAGTGCAGCTGCCGGACGTGCACTGCTCGTCCTTGGCGCATGCGGAGCCGTCCTGCGTGCCCTCGCAGGTTCCAGCGACGCAGTGCAGTCCGCTCACGCAGTCGCCGTCACCCACGCAGGTGGCCAAGCACGTCGCATTCTTGCACTGGAAGGTCCTGCACGCGCCAGCGCCGTCAGCCGTGGCGGGGTTGCAGTCGTCGTCGACGCCGTTGCACTTCTCGGGAGGGCCGTCGTCGATCTTGCCGTTGCAGTCGTTGTCGACGGTGTCGCAAACCTCTGTGCTTCCCGGGAAGGCACTGGCCGCGCTGTCGTTGCAGTCGCCGGCCTTGGGCGGTCCGCCAGCGGGGCAGGGTGCGGTCGCGGGCTCGACGCCGAACCCGTCACCGTCGCCATCCGTCAGGCACGTTGGAAGCGGAGAGACTTCTGCGTCTTGGCTGCCCGTAGCGGCGTCCGTGCCGGCGCCACCAGCGGACGCAGCATCGACATCACCGCTGGCAGCGTCGCCCGAGCCCGTCGCGTTGGCCCCTGCGTCTCGCAGCACCTCCGCGCCTTGTGCTCCGCGCCCGCCATCGGACTCTTCCGAAACGGAAGCGTCCGCCTTTCGCTTGTCATAACAAGTGGAGCCGACCTTCAGCTCGCCCGGCCGGCAGGGCGTGTCGCTGCACGCTGAGAGCAGCGCCAAGGCAAGAGTGCTGAGCAGTATGGAGGAGCGCATGGTTGCCAGGTGTTTCGGTCGCCGACCGCGTCCGGTTGCTAAGGATAGCGAGGGCTACTCGAGGCCAAGGGGCGAGGCAAAGCACCCCGGGGTGGAAAGGCCGTTTCTGCGGTCCGGGGGCCCGTTCGGTTTTCGTTTGGGGGGTGGCTGCTAACGTCTGCCGATAGCTTCAGGTCCGGTGGCCTCGGGGGCGGGCGATGCAGGCGGCGTCCAAACTCAATCGATCGGGGCTCAAGGCGACCACGCCGCGCATGGTGGTGCTGGACGTGTTCGAGCAGAACCCGGAGCGGCACTTCAAGGCGGACGACGTCGTGCGCTGCCTCGAGGAGCGCAAGGTGGACCTCGGGCTGCCCACAGTTTACCGCGTGCTTGCGCAGCTGACCGAGGTGGGCTTGATCGCTCGCAGCATATTCGACTTTGCGCGCGCCAGCTACGAGCTGCAGGCACCCCGGCCGCACGGGCACTGCGTGTGTGTGAGCTGCGGCTCGATCGAGGAGTTCGCGGACGAGATCATCGAGGCGCGCCAGGAGCAGGCGGCGGCGAAGCTCGGCTTCGAGGTCAGCGAGCGCCACGAGATCCTCTACGGCCGCTGCGCGAAGTGCCGCGCCAAGGGCGCGCGCGTCTCCAGCTGATCAGGGCTCGTTCGCGAGCGGCAGCTCGATCTCCAGCCGCGCTCCACGCGCCGCTTGCACGAAGCGCGCTACGCCGCCGTGCAGGCTCGCGACGTGCGCGATCAGCGCGAGCCCGATCCCGCGGCCCACGCACGCCGTTCGCGCGGGCCGAAGCGCTGCGATAGAACGGCAGGAACACACGCTGGCGCTCGTGCTCTTCGATCCCGGGACCGTCGTCCTGCACGGCGATCGTCGGGCTCGCGCCGTTTGCGTGCAGCTCACGGCTTGCTGCGAGAACTTGAGCGCGTTGTCGAGCGCGTTGCCGACCATCGACACCAGCAGCGCGCTATCGCCGTCGATCACGGCTGCCCCCTCGACGACCGTCACGGCCACGCGATCGCGGGCAGCGCCGAGCGCTTCGACTGCCGTCTCCACGACATCGAACAAGTCGACGCGCTCGACCACCTTGGCCACGTCCTGTTGCGCGAGCACGAGCAAGCGCTCGACCAGCTCGACTGCCGCTGCGCGATCGTATGCACGCGCATGATGTCCTCGCGCTCGGACTCGGACGTGCGCTCGGCGATCAGCTCGAGCTCGCCGAGGATGGCGGTCAGCGGCGTGCGCAGCTCGTGCGCCGCGTCGCGCGCGAAGCGCTCCGACTGCGCGAGCGACGAGCTCAAGCGAGAGAGCGTGTCGCGCAAGGCCACGCATAAGGCTTCGACCTCGGATACCTCGCCGTGCGCCTGCAGCGGCACATCGCCTGGATGCCCCGGAAGCATCGCGACTGAGTCGCGCAGCTCACGGAGTGGTCGCACGACCACGCGTGCGAGCAGGCGTGCCGAGAGCGCCGCGATGATGCCAGTCAGCAATACCGCGAGCCACGCCGCGTGCAGAATGTCCGCGTTGCGCTGCGAGAAGCCACCTTGTTTGCGGCCGACGACTGCCGTGAGCGCGTTGGCGCCGCGCGCACATAGGTGAAGCCCATCGTGATCCACGCAGCGATCCGGAGCGGGCCGCGATCAACGCTTTGTCTCCGGCCATGCGCCTGCTCTATGCGACACGCCCAACGAACGTGCCCGGGTTCTTCACTCGACCTCGAGCGCGTAGCCCTCGCCACGCTGCGTACGAATGACGTCGTCGCCGAGCGTGCGGCGGATGCGACCTACCAGCACCTCCAGGCTTGCAGCCGACGCGGCGCTCTCCTTGTCCGACCCGATCGAGAGCAAACGCGTGCGACTCACACAGCGCCGCGGCGACGCCGCCAGCGCCTCGAGGATCGTTACCTCGCGCGCGGTTAGCGCGACCGCCTCGCCACTGCGCCTCGCCGTGTGGCTCGCGACGTCGAGCTGCAGCTCGCCGCTCTTGAGCAGACGCGGTCGGCTGTGCTCGGTGCGCCGGCCGAGCGCACGCACACGCGCACGCAGCTCGGCTCGGCCGCCGTCCCCGCCGCGCGCACCGTGTGGCCGTCGCGCTCGAGCGCACGCACGAGCAGACCTCGCACGTCCGCATCGTCATCGACCACCAGCATGCGCATACCGCCCTCAGCTAGCTGAACCGCGTGCACCCGACCAGCCCGCGACACCGCGCCGCTACAAATCTCTTCGTGTGGTTATTCCGAATGAAAGTCACTTACATGAGATACTGGTTCGCTCTACCTCTAGCGCATCTCCGCAGCGCAAATTTCTCAAGCAAGACGTGGCCACATCGCTCGGAGCAGCGGACAAAGCTGAAAACGCTTGTCAGCAGCACTTTCGATAGTAGGTTCCCGCCACTGCTTTGCCGGGGCTTTGCGCCTCGAGGGAGAGAAATTTGATGAGCTTTGCGATTCGCCGCCACACCTGGTTGACCGCGCCAGTGCTGGCCTGCTCGCTACTAGTCGCCTGCGGTGACGACGACGAGAGCGACGACTCCGCCCCGCGCGACAGCGGCGTGGACTCCAGCGTCCGCCCCGATAGTGGCAACATCGATGGAGGCATCGACTCGTCGGTGGCGCAGCCTGACGGATCTACCTTCGCCGCACAGCTCGTGCTGGCGGACATCTCGCCGGGCGACGACGCGTTCTACGGTGTAGCGCACGATAACGCGGGCAACATCTACGCGGCCGGCAAGACCGTTGTGAGCGGTGACGACTACGCGTTCGTCGTCGCGAAGTACAGTGCGAGCGGCGCGCTCGACACGTCATTCGGCACGCAGGGTTACGCGAAGCGCAACGTCATCCAGGCGAACGCTCGACTCGAACAGGCGCGTGCGATCGTCGTACAGAGCGATGGGAAGATCGTTGTCGCGGGCTATGCGGAGCACGAGGGTTTCGCGGCCGGCGTCGATGCGGGCCTGCTCGCTGGCGACGCAGACATCTACCTCACGCGATTCACGACCACTGGCGCGGGCGACGATACCTTCGGGACCGGGGGCATTGTCCGGCTCAATCCGAACGCCGCCATCGTGGAGACCAGGACGAACGCTGCCGATGGCGGGATCACCAATACTCTCGTCGGTACCGACGAGGTTTGGAGCTTGTCGCAGGCGGCTGACGGCAAGCTCGTCGTGCACGGGCGGACGCGCGCCGCTGGACAGCTTCCCGACGGCGGTCCTCGCACGGACACGGACTTCGTCCTCGCTCGCTTCAGTGCGAACGGGCAACCCGACGATGGCTTCGGAACCGGCGGCGTCGTTACCACAGACTTCAAGCAAACCAGCGCCAGCGCGCGTGCGGCGACCGTGCTCCCGAACGGAAGCATCATCGGCGTCGGCTACTCCTCGAACACGTTGTTCGGTACGCGAGGCACGAACGGGCCGCAGAACCCGGTGCTCTACAAGGTCAACGCGAACGGCACGCCGGATCCCACGTTTGCCACCACCGATCAGACGCCTGAACCCGGCATCTGGCACGACTTCGCGCGCACGGACCAGCAGAACGCCGAGGCGTACAGCGCCGTCCCGCAGGGCGATAAGTTCGTCACCTTGGGGTACGGCCCTCAGCCTGGCTTGACCGGTGGGTTCATCTCGACCGACTGGGTCTGGTTCCGGTTCAACAGCGACGGCTCGCAGGACAAGAGCTTCGGTACGCAGGGCCAGACGTTCCAGAACTTGGGTCTTGGCGACAATGGCCGCGCGCTCGTAGCCCTCCCCGACAATCGCTTGCTTGGCGTCGGAAGTGGCCGCCTCAACACGACTCCGGCGCCGACCAACGCCACGGAGCATAACGCCATCCCCACGGAAGCTCTGATCGGCGTGCTCAACGAGAATGGCTTGCCGGACACGACCTTTGGTGAGGGCGGCCTGCGCCACATCGATGTGTCGGGTGGTCGGAACGATGCGCTCTGGGGTGTTGCAGTCTCCCCGGACAAGAAGACCGTAGTGGCGGTCGGCGAGGGCAACAACGCGACCGCGCAGGACGATCGCGACGGTGTCGTGGTCATCTTCCCCGTGCCGTGAGCGCAAAGATCGCACTCGCGTTGGCGAGTGCGTGACGTTCGCACTGCGCGTGAGCTATGCCTCGCGCGCAGTGCGGACGTTTCGCGCTTACTGCGGAACCTGCGAGGTAGTGTCGACCATGAACTGGCGTAGTTTGCACCTTCTCGGCGCTGGAGTCTGCGTACTGCTAGCGGCGTGCGAGAAGCCGACACCATTCGAGATCACGACCCCCGCTACGCCGGGTAATGGCGTACCCGCGCCGCTCATCGATGCAAGTCTGCCGCCATTCGACGCGGCTCCCACACCCCGTACTGACGGTGCTCCGACCATCGAGGTGCCGGCCGAAGACTTCACACAGGGGAACCTCCTGAGGGCCGTCGGAGAGTGTGGACTCGAGCGGTATCGCGCGTTCGTGACTCTCGCCACCACGCTGCGCGACGCGACGCGTGCCTATGCGGATGCGCAAGAAACCATCGCGCGCCCACAAGACGCGTGGCGCACGGCCGACGTTGCCTGGCAGGAACTCGAATTCTTCCGCTTCGGCCCTGCTGGAAGTTCGGGACTTCCTGGTGGGAAGGACCTGCGCAACCTCATCTACTACTATCCTGATTCCAGCGACTGCCAGGTCGATCAAGCCCTCGTGAATCAGGCGTTCCTGATGGGGGCGCAGGCGCTGAACGTGAGCGCCCGCGGGCTCGGCGCGCTCGAATACCTGCTGTTTTACTCCGGAGACGCGAACAGTTGCTCCTCCGGCACGCTGATTAACACCCCGGCGAGTGGTGGCGTGACGCCGTGGCAGGCGATTGATCCGGCCGAACGTGCGCGCCGGCGCTCCGCGTACGCGACCGTGCTCGCGGACGACCTGCTCTTGCAGGCGAATGCGCTCGTGGCTGGGTGGGACCCCGCGCAGGGAAACTTCCTCACGCAGTTCGCGACCGCCGGTGCGGGCAGCACCCTTTTTGCGCGTGCGTACGATGCGTTCAACGTCGTCGACGATGCGATGTGGTACCTCGACGTCGAAGTGAAGGACTACAAGCTGGCGATCCCTGCTGGCATCTCGCCGGTGTGCACGCCTGGACCGTGTCCGCAGCTGGTGGAGTCGCGGTTCTCATCGATGTCGAACGCGAACATTCGCGCGAACATCTCGGGCTTCCGACTGCTGTTCAACGGCTGCGGGGCCAACTACTCGGGGCTGGGCTTCGACGACTGGCTGCGTACGATCGGCCGCGCGGATCTCGCGGACTCGATGACGAGTGCGTTAATCAACGCCGACAACGCCGTGGCCGCGCTGCCGCTGCCCTTGGAGCAGATGGTGACCTCGAACCTGCTGCCCGTGCAGCAGGCGTACACCGCGATTCAGGCGGTGACCACGCTGTTCAAGGCGGACTTCACGACCGCGCTGAACCTGCAGCGCCCGGCGGTCAACGAAGGCGACAATGACTGATGCTGCCGCGTTGCGCGGTTGGCGGGAGCGCGTGCTCGACGCGCCGGTCGATGGCGCTTGGCTGGCAGCGTTTCGGGTCTTGTTTGGGCTCACGCTGTGCGTGAGCATGGCGCG
>DASUME010000533.1:0-2261 GCA_036277895.1 Polyangiales bacterium | reverse complement strand
CGACCGCACCAACCGCGGCTTGCCGTCCGACCTCACGGGCGCCTCGCACGTGACCGGCGCGAACGCGCTCGCGCACCATGGCCTGAAGGGGCTGCACCAGCACGCCAGCGCGCTCGCCTCCGAGATCGTGCGGCTGGCGGTGCCCGCCTCGATCTTCAGCCGCTCGGCCGAGTCGCACAACCAGGACAAGATCTCGCTCGGCACGCACTCCGCGCGCAACTTCACGCAGCAGCTGGGGCTGCTCGCGGACCTGACCACGCTGCACGCGGCGTGCGCGGTGCAGGCGCTCGATCTGCGGCACGAGCACACGCCGCCGGCGCTCAATGCGTTCCGCAGCAGCGTCCGCGAGCACGTGCCGTTCGTCGACCTGGACCGCCCGCTGCGCGCCGACCTGATGCGTCTACGCACGCGCGTGGTGCAAAACGGGCCGGCGCCCTCGAGCTAGAATGAGCGGTTCAGTCCTCTAGCGAGCTTGTGTGAGCTCGCACGATGCGCTGGAACATGCGTTGCATTCCTCCTCGCCACCAGGAGGAAGCCATGGGAACGCACATCGAGCAGGTCACCGCAAAGGTGCGGGGCAAGGCCAAGGTCGCCAAGGGCGCGATCGAAGGACTGTCCGGCATCTTCATCACGCTGATGGAAGAGCACGGGCAAGTCACGGCGCTGCTAAATCGCCTCAAGGGCAGCACCGATGTCGCGTTGCGCCGCGAGCTGTGGCCGCAGCTCCGCGCCGAGCTGCTCGCGCACGAGATGGGTGAGCTGCTGGTGCTCTACCCGGTCTACCGCGCGCACCCGGAGATCCGGCACATCGCGGAGGCGCACGAGCGCGAGGCGAGCAAGCTGCAGCCCTTGGTCGAGGAGATCAACGCGCTCGGCGTCGAGCATGCGCAATGGCCCGATCGCTTCGCGGCGCTCGTCCAGCTGGTGCACGACCACGTCAGGGACGAGGAGGTCGACTCCTTCCGTGAGGGCAACCGCGTGTTCGGCAGCCAGAACCAGGCGCTCGACGAGCAGTACAAGCGCATCAAGGCGCGCGGCCACGCGGAGCTCATTTAGCTTCGTCGCCTTCACGCCGTGCGATCTGCTCGTCCCCGAGCGCGGGCTCGAGGCCACGTCGCAGCGCTTCGATGAACGCGTTGCGCAGGACCTCCATCACCGTCGCGAAGATGTCCGCATCCGGCTTCTCGATCCGGCCCGAGAGCGGGATGCGCGTCGCGACCTGCTTCTTGTCGCGGTTGCGCAGGATGTCCTTGCCGAGCTCCGCCATGCCCTCCCAGAGCTTGCCGAAGAAGCCTTCCTTCTCGTCCTTCCAGCGCAGGATCTTCAGGTCGATCAGCATCGGCTTCACGTAGCCATTGGAGCGCCCGTTCTTGCTCTCGACCTCCGTGTACACGTTCAGGGTGCCCTTCTCGGCATCCACGTTCGCGTACGCTTGCAGGAAGTCGTTCAGCTCCTTGATCTGCAGCTGCTCCAGCTCCGCCTTCATCGTGAAGGTCGGCTTCTCCGCGTACGGATCCATCTGGCCGTCGAGGTGCACCTTGCCGGTCTTCAGCGCGCGCGCGCGGAAGTCGGCGTGTGCGACCATGTCCTTGTTCAGCTTGTCGCTGTTGGTCAGGTTGGTGACCGAGCCGTGGATGTCGCGGACCGGGACGTCCACCTTGGGGTCCCCGTAAGGGTCGCGGAAGTGGAACTCGCCGCGCGTGATGCTGACGCGGTTGATGTCGAGCGGGATCAGCTCCTTGATCTGCTTCTGCCAGCTGGTCTCCTCGCCCTTGGCGAGCTTGTCTTTCTCGCGGTTCTCGACCTGCTGCTCCGCGGCGGTCTCCTTCTTGCGCTCCGCCTGCAGGTTGATCTTGGGCGCGGTGAGCTCGATCTCGCTCACGATCTGACCCTTGAGCAGCGCGCTCCAGTTCACGGAGATGTCCACCTGCTCCACAGACACGAACGGCAAGGGCTGCTTCTCGGTCGTCTTCTCGATGTTGATGCCCTTGATCACGTACGCCCCGCGCCAGATGCCGAGGTCGATGTCGTTCACGCGGCCGGTGTAGCCATCCAGGCCCTCCAGCGTCCTGTTGACGTAACCGAGGATGTAGACCGGCGCGATCAAACGAGCGACCACCACTGCAAACACGAACAGACCTGCCACGCCGAGCAAGATTTTGGTGCGCCGCCCCATTGGACCTACCCTCCGAACGAGTTCAGGTAACCCCCGCGCCGGGGCGCGCGATGAGCGTGCTCGCGCGGCGCCCATTTCGGAGTAG
>DASUME010000532.1:0-3074 GCA_036277895.1 Polyangiales bacterium | reverse complement strand
GCTGGTGGTCGAGCTGCACGGCGATCGCGACGCCTGGCTGCGGGCGATGTGGAGCCACGCGCAAGACTGCATCCAGCTGTTGTGGAAGTACTGCATCGCGTTCGAGCACGTGCACAACGCAGACGACTGGGTCGCCTACATCGGGCGTTGTCAGGTCGAGACCACGTTCTACTTCATGGGCTCGACGGACAAACCGTTGGCCGAGCAACTGAAGGCGCTCTACCTGAAGCAGGAGCTCGCGCAGTTCGCGCTCGCGCATCAAGGCGAGAAGGACCCGGCCGCGCTGCAGCGTGCCTTCAAGGAGTTCACCGCACGCGTACAGCCCGACAACCTCGCCGGCCCCAGCTGGCGGCCCGGCGCCAGCTCGCTCGCGACCGCGGTGGTAGGAGGACAAACGTGAGCCACTTGGATCTGCACGACATCCAGGGAAACATCGTCAAGGCCTACGGGCGCTACGGCTTCCCGAAGGGCCGCTACATCCTGTTCACGGTCTGCGAAGGCGACGCGGGGCGCGCGTTCGTGCAGGCGCTCGCGCCCTCGATCACCACCTCCGCGCCGTGGCGCACGGCCGCGCAGGGCAAGGGCGCGGCGATCCCGGAGGTGACCACCAACATCGCGTTCACCTACCGTGGCCTCAAGGCGCTCGGCGTACCGCGCGCGTCGCTGCAGACGTTCCCGGACGAGTTCGCGATGGGCATGCGCGCGCGGCGCGACATCCTCGGCGACGATGGCCCGAGCGCACCCGAGAAGTGGGACCCGGTGTGGACCGAAGAGAGCATGCCGGTCGACATCCTGATCTCGATCAACGGCCGCGACGACGCGTGCCTGGAGAAGCGCTACCAGGAGATCCTCGCACTGGAGAAGGCGAGCGCGGGCGGCGTCGTCCTGCTCAAGGGTCACAGCGGACCGAATCCGGACTATCAGGCCGCGACCGCGATCTACGACCAGGACGGGCCGACCGCGAAGGAGCACTTCGGGTACACCGACGGCATCGGCGATCCGTTCTTCAAGGGCGTCGGCTCGCACGAATCGAACCTGATCGGCGGCGGCAAGGTCACGACCCACTCGCCCGAGGGCAAGCAGGGCTGGGAGCCGCTGGAGACCGGCGAGTTCATCCTCGGCTACAAGGACGAGGCGTTCGAGTGCCCGGAGGCGCCGAGCCCCAAGCTGCTCTCGCACAACGGCACGTACATGGTCTACCGCAAGCTGCACGAGAACACGGAGTCGTTCGACGACTACCTGGAGCACGTGGGCAAGGAGTTCCCGGGCGGCAAGGAAGCGCTGGCGGCAAAGTTCGCCGGGCGCTGGCGCAACGGCGCACCGGTCAGCAAGTTCCCCACCGAGAAGGAAGCCGGCGAGTTCGCCGAGCGCTGGAACAAGGCCAAGCAAGAGATCGCGAGCACCAGCGACCCCAAGGAGCGCGAGGAGAAGAAGGCGCGCTTCGCGGCGCTCAACCAGCAGTTCTCGGCCTTCGACTACCGCGACGATCAGTCCGGCGGCCGCTGTCCGCTCGGAGCACACATCCGCCGCGCCAACCCGCGCAGCGCGCTGGAGTTCTGCCAGGCGGGAGCATTCGAGACGCCCGGCGCGCTCGCCAACCGCCGTCGCATCATCCGCCGCGGCTTGCCCTACGGCGAGTCGTACACGCCCGAGCAACGCCGTGACGCGCAAGATCACGGCATCGTGTTCATGGCGCTCGGCGCCAGCATCCGCCGCCAGTTCGAGTTCGTGCAACAGCAGTGGATGAACTACGGCAACGACTTCCAGCTCGCCAACGAGAAGGACGCGCTGCTCGGCAACCACGGCAAGAGCGAGCGCGGCGCCACCGGCTCGATGGTGGTGCAGACCGACCCCAAGCAGCCCGAGCCGCCGTTCTTCTGCGCCAAGATCCCGCGCTTCGTCGAGACCCGCGGCGGCGAGTACTTCTTCGTGCCCAGCCTCACCGCGCTACGCATGATCGGCGAAGGTAGCATCGACCCGACCTAACATTCACTCGTCGTCGTCGTCCTCTTCGTCGTCCTCGAAGTCCTCGTCCTCTTCACCGGGGCCCTCGAGGTCGCGGTCCCAGCTGAGCTGGAGCTCGAGCTCTTCGCTCGCGCCCTCGGCCTCGTGCTCCAGCGAGCAGCGCGCGTCCGCGGGCACCGTGAAGCGCTTGCCGCCGACCTGGATGCGCACGGGGGTGTTCGACTCGAGCGCATCCGCGACCCGGCGGAGCGTGCTCACGAACTGGTTCTTGCTGCGAATGATCTCGACGTCGCGTTCCGTCATGCACGAGAAGCTGCGATCGCGCACGAGCGCGCGCAATCCCGGGCGCCGGAAGTTCACGCACGCGTCACGTGATGCGGATCGGCACACCGTGTCGTGGGCCCATCGTGACGTTGCGGCGCACGCGACGATCGGGCTTGCCGCGCGTGAGCACCCACGTCTTCGAGCGCAGCAGCGTGGCGAGCATGATCTTGGTCTCGAAGTCGCTGAAGGCGGCGCCGATGCAGCGGCGTACACCGCCGCCGAAGGCCACGTACTCGTGCGGCGCGAACTTGCGCGCGAGGAAGCGCTCGGGGCGGAACGTGAGCGGCTCGGGATAGAGCTCGGGGTCCATGTGAAGCCCGTCGATCGAGAACACCACCAGCTGGCCCTTGCGCACCGTGAGCTGATCGTCGAGCGCGAACTCGCGGTTGGCGATCCGGCCCACGTCGGGCACCACCACGTCGAGGCGCAGCGTCTCGTCGATGAACGCGGACAGGTACGGCGCGCGAAGGATCTCGTCGCTGCTCTGCAGTTCGTCGCGCAAGCCGCGCGCGATGTCGGCATGCTGGCTCACGCGCGAGATCGCGTTGGCGAGCGTGATCGCCGTGGTCTCGTGGCCCGCGAGCAACAGCGTCACCAGCTGATCGCAGATCTCGTCATCGTCCATCTCGCTCGCGTCGTCGTAGCGCGCGTCGAGCAGGAGCGACATCACGCTCGCAGGGCGCTCCTCGCTGCGGCGCGCGCTGCGGATCTTGGCGAGCGTCCAGTCGCGGAACGCCGTGCGCCTCGCGAGAAAGCGCGCCCACGGCGGAAACCAGGGCTGCTTC
>DASUME010000531.1:0-2278 GCA_036277895.1 Polyangiales bacterium | reverse complement strand
GTCCAGCTTGCCGATGCCGTGCAGGCCGCAATCGTCGTGGCGAATACCCCAGGCCGGCGCGTCGCGTAGCGCGACCTCGGCGATCAGCAGGCTCGTCGTCGCCTCCCAGCCCGCGAACTCGATGCCGGCCTGCTTGCGGATCAGGCTGCGCCCACCGTCGCAGCCGACGAGATAGAGCGCGTGCAGCGAGGAGCCGTCGGAGAGCACGACGTGCACGCCCTGTTCGTCTTGGGTGAAGCCCGTGACCTCACGCGAGCGGTAGAAGGGCACCGCCAGCTCTTCGATCCAGCCGGCGAGGATGCGCTCGATCTGGTTCTGCCACAGCGCGAGGCCGTAGTTGTGGCGGGTTGGAAAGTCGCTGATGTCGAGCGGCGCGTCCGCGAACTGCGCCACCTGCATCGTCTTGCCCGCCGTGAGGAAGCGCTCGGCGAGGCCGCGCTGGTCGAGCACCTCGAGGGTGCGCGCGTGCAAGCCCCCCGCGCGCGAGCCGGCGAGCTCCTGGTTCTCGCGCCGCTCGACGATGGCGACGTCCACGCCTGCCAACGTGAGCTCGCCCGCCAGCATCAGCCCCGTGGGACCTCCGCCAGCGATCACGACCGAATGCGTTTTCTTCGTCATGGCCGGGCACTCTGACCCATGACCCCGGGCTTCCGGCAAGCCCCCATGTCTGGTATAAGCTGGGGCAGAGGGGCAGGGCGCGGAGAATCCGTCGACCGCGAGAGCGCACGATGTGCAGCGAGCTCGCGCGCCACACCCGCTCGCGCTTCACGAGCCCAGGCACTTTGCCCAACGCTGCAACCCATGAGCCGTGCGAGTCACGCCGACGCCTGCGGAAGAAGGTTGCACTACCGAGGCTCATTTCTCGTCGAGTGTTCCCCGCGCGAGTCCGCGTTGCGCCTAACGTGCCGTCGTGATCGATTGGGAGGGCTTCTGATGCAAGTGACGAGATGGGTGCGACCGGCCGGGCTGATGGTTGCTTTGGCAATGGTGTCGGCGTGTGGGGACGACGACGGCGAGCACGATCGAGCCGCCGTTCTCCGGCGGGTGTGCTTGCGGAGCCATTCGCTACACCTGCCGTGCGCGCCCGATCGTCGTGGTTGATTGCTTCTGCCGCGATTGCCAGCGAGCGAGCGGCGGCGCGAGCACGTGCGGCTCGCCGTTGTTCGCAGGCACCAGCGGCAACACAACATTCGTCGCGCTCAAGGTCGCGAGCCTCGACGACCCGTCACTGGCCGCACCGCAGGTCCAGGTGTGGACCGCGAGCGCACCCCCGTGGGCCCAGCTACGTCCGGAGCTACCGAGCCATGCGAAAGGCAGGCAGCGCGGGTGAGCGACCTCCATCTCTACTTGGTGCGGCACGGACGCACGGACTGGAACGACGCGGGGCGCTGGCAGGGGTCGAACGACATCCCGCTGAACGACACGGGCCGCGCGCAGGCGGCGGTTCTGGCCGAGTCGCTCGTGGGCCGCGTCGATGCCCTGTTCGCAAGTGACCTGGTGCGGGCGAGCGAGACCGCGCGCATCGTGAGCGAGAGGCTCTCGGTTCCGATCCTGGCGCTCGATGCAGATCTGCGCGAGCGCGGCTACGGCGTCTTCGAAGGGCTCACCGGCGCCGAGTGCGAGACGCGCTATCCCGACGCCTGGGCTGCGCGCCAAGGCGACCGCAACACCGTACCCCCCGGCGGCGAGCCCCACGCGCACGTCGTCGCCCGCATGGAGAGCGCCATGCAACGCATCGTGCACACCATGCGCGAGCGCGGCGGTCGAGCGCTCGTGGTCGGCCACGGCAGCTCCCTGCGCATGTTCCTCGAGCGCATCACCAGCCGCTCCCAACCCGGCCTCGCCAACCTGGAGCTACGCGAGGTAGCGCATGACGGCGAGCGCTTCCGCGCGCTCTAAGTTTAGGCGGTATATCCCGTGGCACCGCCCGGCGTGAAGCGGGTCGGTCCGAAAGGCGAACATCGATGACGGTCAAGCGCATGGACAACATCGGCATCGTGGTCGAGTCACTCGATACCGGGATCGCGTTCATCCGCGAGAAGCAGGTGGCCTTTCCCGTCGCGACCATGTGCCGCGTGCTGGGCGTCTCGACCAGCGGCTACTACGACTGGCTGAAGGCTCCGGACTCGTTGCGCGCCAAGCAGGACGCGGCGCTGGCTGCCAAGATCGCGCAGACGCACGAGCGCAGCCGGGGGCGCTACGGAAACACGCGCGTGCACGCCGAGCTGCGTGCCGAGGGCGTTCGCGTGGGCCGCAAGCGGGTCGCCCGCATCATGCG
>DASUME010000530.1:0-5694 GCA_036277895.1 Polyangiales bacterium | reverse complement strand
GCCGCGCATCCTGACTGCGTGCGTCTCGCCGCACCTCGAAGTAGACGGCCTCGCCGGCGCTGCCGATGCGTGCGCTCTTGGAGATTGCGTCGCCCACCTGCACGTCGATGCTGCTGAGCCCGCCGTAGACCGTGCGGTAACGGTGGTCGTGCTCGACGATCACCATCAGGCCGTAGAGGCTCTGGCGCTCGGCAAAGGCCACCTTGCCGGCTGCGGCGGCGCGCACGCTGGCGCCGGGCTGGGCCTCGAACTTCAGGCCCCGCCCGTCGTCTCCCGGGCGCTCCGAGTCGCTGATGCTGGCGGCGCCGGCGACGGGTAGGGCCAGCCCGCCTACCTGGTCGGTGAAGCGCTCGCCGGGCAGCGGCATGCCCCCGGCCAGCGACAGCCCGTAGGTCTGCTGCGGAACGACCGGCGCGGCGACGGCCTCCTGACGCGCGACCGCCTCCTGCACCAGCTGCTGCTGGACCTGGACGTAGCCGGCGGCGGCCTCCTCGACGGCCGCGAGCTTGGCGTCGAGCGCGAGGCTCTCCTTACTCAGCCGCTCGCGCTCGCCCCGGACCTGCTCCAGCTCGCGCAACGTCTTGCGCGTGAGCTTCTCGTAGTGCGCCATGCGCGAGGCATGGCCGAGCATGGCGTCGAGCCCGCTGAACAGCGGCAGCATGCCGCCCCGACGCAGCCGAAACAGCGTGCGCACCTCGCCGGTCAGCTCGGCGTTGAGCCGCTGCTCGCGCTCGGGCAACCCGCTCAAGCGCGCCTCCAGCACGCTCTTCTCCGCGTGCGTCTGCTGCAGGTCGGCGGTCGGGTCCTCCGCTTGCACCGCGGTCGAGATCAACAGCAGGCTACTCGCGAGCGCGCGCCTCATACGCGGATGTACCGACGTACCGAGAGCGCGCTGCCGGCCGCGCCCACGGCGCCGCCCGCGACCAACAGCCCGAGCATGACCAGCGGCGACAAGAACACCGGCTGCATGTCGAGGAACGAGCGCAGCGCGCCGCCCACCTCGGCCCGCAGCGCGAAGAACGCCAGCGCCAGCACGCCGAGCGAGAGCAGCGCCGCACACAGGCCCTGGGCAGTGCCCTCGAGTACGAACGGCGCACGCACGAAGGCGTTGGTGGCGCCGCACATCTTGAGCACCTCGATCTCCTCGCGGCGGCTCGCGACCGCGAGCCGGATCGTGTTGGCGACGATCGCCATCACACACGCGAGCACCAGCGACGCGAGCACGATCACCAGCGTGCGGCCCGCGCCGATCAACGCGGCGATGCGCTCGAACCAGCTGCGGTAGGTATCGACCTCTTCGACCACGGAGCGCTGCGCGGCCACGCTCTCCGCGATCTGCGTCAGCGCCTTGGGGTGGGCGTTCGGCTTCAGCTCCAGCTCGATGGTGGCGGGGAAGGCCGAGCGCGGCAGGTCGCGCAATGCGCTGTTGCCGTCGAGGAAGCGCGCGCGCGAGACCTCGGCGCTGTTGTAGTTGGCCTTCGCCACGGCAGGGTGCTCCTGCAGCGCCATCGTCAGCCGCGAGACGTCGACCTCGGGCGCGTCGTCGCGCAGGTAGATGCTCATGCGGTCGCTGCGGCCCCAGCGCTCCGACAGCGCGGTCAGGTTGGCGACGCCGAGCAGCGCGCCCCCGAGACACAAGAACGCGACCGTCAGGCTCGAGATCGCGACCAGGTACAGCCGCACGTCTTCCCGTACGCCGCGCAAGGCGCGCACGTAAGCCCCCTTGAAGTCCATGCTCCCCCCTTACGCCGTCTGCGCGTGCTTGCGTTGTGCCCAGCCGCTCAGGCCCTGCCGCGCTTCCGTCAGCCGCCCGTCTTCCAGCACGAGCAAGCGATGCGTGCGCACCGAGAGCAGCGAGTGGTCGTGCGTCGCGAACACCACGGTGGTGCCGTGTTGATTGATCTCCTCGAACAGCGTGAGGATGTCGAGCGCGAGCGTGGGATCGAGGTTGCCCGTGGGCTCATCCGCGATCAGCAGCGCCGGCTCGCCCACGATCGCGCGTGCGATCGCCACCCGCTGCTGCTCGCCCCCCGAGAGCGTCGAGGTGCGGTCATCACCGCGGCCCGCCAGCCCCACGCGCTCCAGCGCCTCGCCCACCCGCGAGCGGATCAAGCGCGGCGGCAAGTCGAGGATCTCCAGGGCGATCGAGACGTTCTCGTAGACCGTCCAGTGCGGCATGACCTTGAAGTCCTGGAACACCACCCCCATGTTGCGGCGCAAGTAAGGGATCGAGGCCTCGGTCAGCCGCGACACGTCCTTGCCGCTGAACAGGATGCGCCCTTCATCGGGCGCGATCTTCCGGTAGATCAGCTGCAGGAGCGTGCTCTTGCCGCTGCCGCTCGGGCCGGTGATGAAGACGAATTCGCCGCGCTCGATGGTCAGGTCGATCCCGCGCAGCGTGGGCGTGTCGCGCTGGAAGTACTTGAAGACCTTCTCCAGCACCAGGATCGGCTTGCTGAGGTTCTGCGGCTCGTCCTTGCCGGCCCGAAAGAACGCGAACGGGCGTGCCGCACGGCGCGCGCCGCTGTCTTGGGTCCCCATGGAGCAGCGTTAGCAGTGAAATAGGCGCGGAATCAATATCTCTGTGCCGGGTCGCTGCCCCAGCGCCAGTGGAACGCCTGCTCCAGCACGCGCTCGGCGGCCTTCCCGTGCGGGGAGAAACCCCACGCGTCTTCCTGACTCACATCGTCCAGACTCGCGTAGTAACGCCAGACGAACAGGCCGGCGAACCAGGGCTCTGGCACGAACAGCTCGAGCAGCGCCGCCAGCGCGCGCGCCTGCTCGTCTTCGTCGTACGCCACGTCGCTCATGTCGTCCGGCCACAGCCATGGCTCGACCGCCGCGTCGCGCCGGGTGGTGTAGCCAACCTCGACGAACAACACCGGCATTTCCAGCCCATTCGCCAGCTTGGCCACGCCATCGCGCGCCTGCCGTGCGCCCTCGAGGTACTCCGCGTAGCGGGCGCCGCCGTGCGACGCGAGCGGGTAGAAGGCGTTGATGCCGATCAGATCGAGCTCACTCCAGAACGCGACGTTCTCGGCCTCGTCCCAGTTCGCGCTGTACGTGAGCGGACCTCGAAACTTACTTCGCACACCTGCGATCAGACTCTTCCAGAATGGTAAGAACCGGCTGCTCCAGCTCTTGCACTCCACGCCGATCGAGAACGCATCCGCGCCTGCATGCCCCGCAAGCTCGGCCCAGCCCAGCACGAACTCGCGATACGATTGTTGGTAGCGTCGCCAACCTTCGGCGCTGCCTGGATCCAGCTCGCCGCGCCAGCCGCCGCTCTCGACCCACAGGTGCGGGATGACGAGCACCTTGAGCCCACGTGCGTGCGCCTGCTCGACCATCCGCGCGACGTTCGCCTGGTTGTCCGCGTACGGCGCCTCGAAGTCGGGCGCGATCTCGGTGCTCGCCAGGCTCCACACGCGCCCGAACGGCGTGATGCTGATCCAACTCGCACCCAGCCGGACCAGCTCGTCGAGCAGCTGCTCGCTGTAGGCGCTGCCATAACCGCGGCCCGGCCACTGCGAGCTCTCGATCGGTCCGACCGTGATGCCCCGGATGGCGCCCTGCTCGCTCTCCAGCCAGCCCTGCTGCCCGGGAGGCAGTTCGTGCCAGGCGCGGGCTGCTACGCTTGAAAGCGCCACGCCGAGCGTTATCAGTGCGTAGCTGAGGCGCAGAAACGCTCGCCCCACCGGCGACGACTGAGGCCCGAAGAACTGGAAAGCAAAGGGTGACATGGCTCACGTCGAGATCTACACGACCCAGGCTTGCCCATACTGTGTGATGGCCAAGCGACTCATGAAGGAAAAGGGCGTCGCCTACCAGGAGATCGACGTCCAGAGCGACTTCGAGAAGCGCAAGTGGCTGGTCGAGACCACCGGGCAGCGCACCGTGCCGCAGGTCTTCATCGACGGCAAACCGTACGGCGGCTTCACGGACATCGCGGCGCTCGACAAGAAGGGCGAGCTCAATCCCCTGCTCGGGCTTTAGGCCGTTCCCTTCTTCAGGGCCGTTAGCACGAGCTTCGCGACTGCCTTGAGCGTGTCGAACACGCCGACTCCGGTCGACGCCACGCCCTCGAAGTCCGGCACGTTCGCCGTGTTGAGCAGCTGACGCAGCTCCTCGACCGGTGCTACCCCGGGCATGTCGCGCTTGTTGTACTGGATGACGTACGGAAGCTTGTCGAGCGAGTAGCCTTGCTCGGCGAGGTTCGTGCGCAGGTTCTCCAGCGACTCCACGTTCGCCTCCATGCGCGCGATCTGCGAGTCGGCCACGAACACCACGCCGTCCACGCCCTTCAAGATCAGCTTGCGGCTGGCGTCGTAGAACACCTGGCCGGGCACCGTGTACAGGTGGAAGCGCGTCTTGAAGCCGCGGATCTCACCGAGCGCGAGCGGCAAGAAGTCGAAGAACAGCGTGCGCTCGGTCTCCGTCGCGAGGCTGATCATCTTGCCCTTCGCGTCGGGATTGGTCTTGTTGTAGATGTACTGCAGGTTCGTGGTCTTCCCGCACAGGCCGGGGCCGTAGTAGACGATCTTGCAGTTGATCTCGCGTGACAGGTAGTTGATGAAAGACATCGGCGTTTTCCTCTAACGCAAGCGCGCGCCCCCGCGCGCGGCGCGTGCGAGATCAATCGTTGAACAGGCTGTCGATGTCGTCGTCGGTGATCTCCGCGAACGGAGTCTGCGTCGCCGGGTCTTCGACCTTCTTCATCAGCTGCTCGAAGATCCCGTTCAGCTGCTCAGTCGCCTTCTTCACGCGCAAGCGCACGAGGCCGAGACTGGTCTTGCTGTCGAAGATCACGACCAGGATGACGCGGTTGCCGACCAGCTGGATATGAATGTTGTTCTTTTCGCCCTCGTGGAACTGCGTGGCGAATTCGTTCTCGCGCAGCAGCTTCGCGATGCCGCCCGTCGCGGCGATGTTGCCGGCGGTCAGCGAGGCGAGTGAGGTGGTGTCGATCTGATCGGTGTCGCCCGCGGCGGCGATGAGCTGCCCGTTCTTGTCGATGATGAACACTACCTGCGAGTTCGCGGCCTGAACCAGGTTGTCGACGATCGCCTGGATCTGGTTGAACTCTTCCTCGTACATCACCATCTGCGGATTGCTCATCGCCTCCTCCAGGCGCTACGCGGTCGACTCGCGCCGCCTCGCGCACGAGTGAAAGTACGAGACGCCAGAGCTATCAAAGCCAAACACCTCGGTAAAGTTGTCGACGGTTCAGCCATTCGTCTCCAGACGGAACGATAGCGCGCCGGCATGGGCACGGGGAATTCGTATTTTTCTTCTCATGGTGCCGACGGCGAACTCACGAGCGATGGACTAGCGTGGTCACGTGCGCGTACTCGTCCTCGCCGCCTACAACCTCTTTCGTCTGCTCACCTGGCCGATGTGGGCGCTCTGGTGCCGGCTAAAGCGCAAGTCCACGCGCGTAGTCACGCTTTCCTTGCGGGGCGGGCTGGAGGAGCTGCCTCGCTCGGAGTCGCTGCTCGCGCGCTGGCTGGCGCCGCTGCGAACGCCACGCAACGACGTCGCCGCGTTGCGGGCGTTCTTCGAGCGCGTGGCAGACGACGATCGCGTGGAGGGGTTGCTGCTGCGGATCGAGGCGCTGGCGGCCGGCTACCCCACGCTCTCGTCCGTGCGCGAGCTGGTGTTGGGCCTGCGCGCGCGGGGCCAGCGCGTGGCTTG
>DASUME010000529.1:0-6953 GCA_036277895.1 Polyangiales bacterium | reverse complement strand
GCGCGCGGACCTGGCGGAGCTGCGGCGCGACGCACCCGCCGTGCTGCGCCGGCACGTGCCCGCATACGAGGCGGTCTACGCCGCGCGGCGCTGGCGCATGTTCCCGACCCTCGATCGCGTGTATGCGAACGAGCGAGCGCGCGCCGAGCTCGGCTGGGAACCCAAGCACGACTTCGCGGCCGTGCTCGCCCGGGTCGCACGCGGGGAGCCGCTCGCGAGCCCGCTAGCGCAGGCGATCGGGCGCAAGGGCTACCACCGCTAGTGCCGCTTTGTGCCAAGGGTGCGCGGCAAACACGCGCGATTCTGCGTGATCGTAAGCGGCACGAGACGTGCTGCAGCGTGCAGCCATGCGCCTATTCGCCTCGATCGCGTTCGCCCTGAGCGCCTGGTCTGCGCCCGCCCTCGCGTGCTCGGTCGATCCCTGCTGGCCCGTGGTCCGCACTTTTGGGGAGTCCGAGGTGGTGCCGGGCAACCTGGTCTTCTTCCGGGTCGAGAAGGAGCCCAGCACGCTGGAGCTGCTGACCGAGGCTGGCACGCCGATCGCGGCCCGCGTACGCACGATCGGCGACGACCGCGTGTTCGCGCCGCTGGAGCCGATCGCCGCCGGGCAACGCGTGCGCCTGCGCTGGAGCTACCGCTGCACGGCGCTGGAGCAGGTGCGCGCCGGTGAGTTCAGCTTCGAGACCAGCGCCGCCGTCCAGCCCCTCGCGGGGCAGCCCGAGCTGGAGCTGGTCGCCCGCGGCGTGCGCCCCTGGACCGCGGAGTTCTCGCGCGAGACCGACGTGAGCGAGGGCTTCGCCGACGTGCGGCTCGCGTGGTCCGACGACCGCTCGCTGGCGAGCTACGCGCACCTGCTCGACGTGCGCTACGAGGTCGACGGCAAGCCGGTGTACGGCGTGAACCCCGTCACCGTTCGCACGTCGTGCGAGAGCGCGGGCAACCCGATCTATGACAGCTGCGGCAGCCACCACGAGTTCCCGGCTGGCGCACACACCGTCCGCGCGATCGGGCACGTGATCGGCACCGACATCTCCCTCGACGCCAGCCTGCAGGTCACCATCTCGTGCGGGCACGACGCAGGCATCGCCGACGCCAGCATCCGGGGCCACGACGCAGCCGTGCGCGGCGTCGACGGCAGCGTGCGCGACAACGAGCGCGACGTCGGCCCGCGCGGCGGCAACGACGTGTTCGAGGATGACATCGAGCCCGAGGACGACGGCTGTACGCTCGCGCGCGGTCGCTACGATGCGGCGTGCCTCGCGCTCGGGCTCGCGCTGCTGCTGCGCCGCAAGCGTCAGTGAGCTTCGCCCCAGTTGTCGCCCCAGCCCATGTCGGCGACCAGCGGCACGTCGAGCTTCATCGCGTTCTCCATCGCGTCGCGCACCAGCGCCTCGAGCGCGCTGCGCTCCTCGTCGAGCCCCTCGAACACCAGCTCGTCGTGCACGGTCAGCACCATGCGCGAGCGCAGCTTCTCGCGCTGTAGCGCGCTGTGCACGCGCACCATCGCGAGCTTCATGATGTCGGCCGCGCTGCCCTGGATCGGCATGTTCTGCGCGATCCGCTCGGCGCCGCCGCGGATGCTGAAATTCTTGGACAGGATGTCGCGCACCACCCGCCGCCGGCCGGTGATCGTGCGCACCGCGCCCGTGCTGCGCGCCTCGTCGACCAGCGTGTCCAGGTAGCGGCGCACGCCCGCGTAGCGCTCGAAGAACGCCTTGATGTAGCGCGAGGCCTCGCCGCGCTCGATGCGCAGGTTGCGTGCGAGCGCGAACTGCGTCTGCCCGTAGATGACCGCGAAGTTCACGGTCTTGGCGGCGGCGCGCTGATCGCGGGTGACCGCCTCCAGCGGCACGCCGAACAGCGCGGTGGCGGTGCGCACGTGCACGTCCGCGCCGGCCTCGTTGAAGGCCGCGCTCAGCTCGGGGTCGCCGCTCATGTGCGCCAGCACGCGCAGCTCGATCTGCGAGTAGTCGGCGGCGAAGATCTTGAACCCGGGCTCGGCCACGAACGCGCTCCGGATCGCGCGCCCGATCTCGGTGCGGATCGGGATGTTCTGCAGGTTCGGGTCGTTCGAGGACAGCCGCCCGGTGGCGGCGACCGCCTGCTCGAACTTGGTGTGGATGCGCCCAGTCTTGGGGTTGATCTCGCGCGGCAGCGCGTCGAGGTACGTGCCCTTCAGCTTGGCGAGCTGGCGGTGCTCCAGGATGGCGGCCGGCAGCGCGTGCAGGCCCGCCAGCTCCTCCAGCACGTCGGCGTTGGTGGAGCGCGCGGTCTTGGTCCGCTCGATCACCGGCAAGCCGAGCTCGTCGAACAGGATCGTCTCCAGCTGGCGCGGCGAGCCGATGTTGAACTGCTTGCCCGCGTGCTCGTAGACCTTCTTCTCGTAGTCCGCGATCTGCAGGTCGACCTCGCGCCCGAGCACGCCGAGCCGCTCCGGGTCGACGCGCACGCCGCGCGCCTCCATGTCCGCCAGCACGTCCGCGAGCGGCAGCTCCACGCCGTGCAGCACCTCGTCGAGCTTGGCCTCGTGCAGCTCCCGCTCGAAGATCGTCGACAGCGGCAGCGTGAGCCCCACCTCGGGCGCGATCAGCGGCTGCGCTTCCTCGATCGTCAGCTCGCTGAGCCGGCGCTGGTTCTTGCCCTTGCCCGCGAT
Organism: Polyangiales bacterium; assembly: GCA_036277895.1. GTDB lineage: Bacteria > Myxococcota_A > Polyangia > Polyangiales > DASUME01 > DASUME01. Next base: position 4,300 of record DASUME010000529.1, on the reverse strand, counting down.
CTCCGCGTACGCGGGCAGCTCCAGCGCGTAGCGCCGCAGCGCGAGCTCGCGGATGCCGTGTCCGCGCAGATCGGCGTCGTTCAGGTAGCTGCCGAGCATGGTGTCGAACACCACGTTGCTCAGGCCGATGCCCAGCTTGGCCAGCGCGATCAGGTCGCGCTTCTTGCTGCTGGTGCGCTTCGCGACCTGGTGGCTCTCCAGCACGCGCTTGAAGGCCGCCACGAAGTCTTCGCCGCGCGCCATCGTCGGTGCGCCCAGGTAGACGTGGCCGAGCGGCACGTACGCACCCTGATCGGCCCAGGCGAAGGCGACGCCGACCAGATCACCCGCGATCGGCTCGTCGTTCTCGCTCGCGGTGTAGAGCGCAAAGCTGCCCGCGGCCTCGAGCGCGGCGGCCACCTCCACCAGCTGCTCGGGCGACGTCACCACGCGCAGCGGCGCCGTCTCGGGCGCGCTGCTCGGCTTGGGCGCCACGATCGAAGCCGCCGGCGCCACCGCGTCAAGCTCGGTCAGCAAGCGCGTGAACGCGAGCGCCTTGAGGAACGTGCGCAGCTTGTCGTTGTCCCAGCCGCCGTAGCGCAGCTCGTCCTCGGAGAACGGCAGCTCGAAGTCGTCCTTCAGCGTGACCAGGTCGCGCGACAGGAACGCCAGCGCGCGGTTGTCCTCCAGCTTCGCCTTGAGCGCTTTTTTCTTCAGCTCCGGCAGCGCCTCGTAGATGCCGTCCAGCGTGCCGTACTGGGTGAGCAGCTCGGTGGCGGTCTTGGGACCCACCGACGGCACGCCCGGGATGTTGTCCGAGGTGTCTCCGACCAGCGAGAGGTAGTCGCGCACCTGGGCGGGCGTCACCCCGAGCTTCTCGACCGTCTCGCGTGGGCCGAACACCTTGTTCTTCATGGTGTCGAGCATCGACACGCCGTCGCCGACCAGCTGCAGCAGATCTTTGTCCGCGCTGACGATCACCACCTGGTGCCCCTTGGCGCGCGCGATTCGCACCAGCGACGCGATCAGATCGTCGGCCTCGACGCCCTCGCGCTCGTAGCAGGGGATGGCGTAAGCATCTGCCACCTCGCGCACGCGGCCCATCTGCGCCTTGAGGTCGTCGGGCGCGCTGGGCCGGTTGGCTTTGTAGCCCTCGTAGAGCTGCTTGCGAAAAGAGTGCCCCTTGCCGTCGCAGACCACCGCCAACATGTGGGGTTTCTGCTCCTTGACCAGCTTGAGGATCATCGAGGTGACCCCGTAGAGCGCCCCGGTGGGCTCGCCCTTCTCGCTGGTCAGCGGCGGCAGCGCGTAGAAGGCGCGGAACACGTAGCCGCTGATGTCGATGAGGAAGACCACGTCTTCGGCGCCCACAGGGGGAAGCCGGGCGGCCTCGACGGCATCGGTTTGCTCACTCGCTGGCGCACTCATGGCTGCGGCACCATAGCGCGGCCGGTGCTCAGGCGCGGGGCTTTCCGGCCCGGGCTCGAACGGTCAAGTGCTCGCCCGTTCTCGCGTTTTCGAGGGTTGCCCGCGCTCTCCGGCCCATGCTAACTCGCGCTCCTGGGACGCGCTGGCAGTGGCCATTCCGCCCTTCCCGCAACCCACGTTCTTCGGAGCTCGCCGTCCATGTTCGAGACTCTCACCAAGGGCTTCCGCGCCGCCCGTCAACGCCTGTCCGGGCTGACCGAGCTCGATGCCGAAAACATCGACCAGGCGCTGCGCGACGTGCGCCTCTCGCTGCTCGAAGCCGACGTCGAGTTCAACGTCGTCAAGCGCTTCCTGGCCGCCGTCAAAGAGAAGGCGGTCGGCGATGTGATCCAGACGTCTGCCACCGTGAAGGGGCAGAAGGTCAAGGTCGGGCCGGCCGAGCGCTTCATCAAGATCTGCCACGACGAGCTGATCGCGATGATGTCGAGCGAGGGCGAGCCGCTCACGTTCGCGCCCAAGCCCGGCATCACCGGCATCCTGATGGTCGGTCTGCAGGGCACGGGCAAGACCACGCAGACGGCGAAGCTCGCCAAGCTGCTGCTCAGCCAGGGCAAGAAGCCGCTGCTGGTGGCCGCGGATCTGCAGCGGCCGGGTGCGGTCGAGCAGCTGAAGGTGATGGGCGAGCGCGCGGGCGTGCCCGTGTTCGCGCCCTCACCGGGTGCGCTCGACGACGCCGGCATCAACGCGGGCGATCCGGTCGAGGTATGTCGCGGCGCGCGCGACGAGGCGCGCAAGCTCAAGTGCGACGTCATCCTGTACGACACCGCCGGCCGGCTCGCGGTCGACGACGCGCTGATGGGCGAGCTCGCGCGCATCAAGACCGCGGTCGAGCCGCAGAACGTCATGCTCGTGGTCGACGCGATGGTCGGCCAGGACTCCGTGAAGACGGCGGCCGCCTTCCACGAGCGGCTCGGCGTCACGGGCGTGATCCTCACCAAGCTCGATGGCGATGCACGCGGCGGCGCGGCGCTCTCGATCAAGGAAGTCACCGGCGCGCCGATCCGCTTCGCGGGCATGGGCGAGGCGATCGACAAGCTGGAGACGTTCCGGCCCGAGGGCATGGCCAGCCGCATCCTCGGCTTCGGCGACGTCGTCGGCCTGATGAAGGACTTCGAGGGCGTCATCGACGAGGAGAAGGCCACGGCCGACGCAGCCAAGATGCTGCAGGGCCGCTTCAGCCTCGACGACTTCCTGTCGCAGATCCGCATGATCAAGCAGATGGGGCCGCTCAAGGACATCTTCGAGAAGCTGCCCTTCTTCAGCGAGGGCATGCCCGACGGGCTCAACCTCGACGACAACGAGCTGGTCAAGGCCGAGGCCATCGTCAGCTCGATGACCAAGCGCGAGCGCGTCGAGACCGAGCTGTTCGCGAAGCAGCCCACGCGCGTGGTGCGCGTGGCCAAGGGCTCGGGGCGCAGGGAAGAGGAAGTGCGCGAGCTGATCGAGCGCTTCGGCTTCATGCGCGAGATGATGGGCAACCTCGGTCAGCAGACCGGCTTGCTCAGCAAGCTGCCGGGTATGAAGCAGCTCGGGAACCTCAAGCGCATGCGCCAGACGTTGAAGGGCATGGGCGGCGGCAAGGGCGGCTTCCCCGGCATGCCGGGCGGCTTCCCCGGAGGTTTCCCTGGACTGCCGCCAGGGATGAAGATGCCGGGCTTGCCACCTGGTATGGAGGGCGTGCCGGGCATGGAAGAGATGCTGGCCGGCATGGGCGGACCGGGGGGACCGGATCTGGAAGCTCTGCTCGGCAGCCTCGGCGGGGGCGGACGGGCGCCGCAGCCCAAGAAGCCGGTCGACAAACAGAAGAAGAAAAACCTGCGCAAGATGCAGAAGAAGTCGCGAAAAAAGGGCCGGTAACATGAAGCGATACGCTTATCCGATGGCAGTTTGCTTGGCGCTGCTCGCCGGCAGTTACGGCTGCTCGAAGAAGCAGCGCGCGATGACCGCGGAGCAGAAGCAGGAGCTGTCGCGCTACGTGACCGAGGACGCTCCCAAGCCGCAGCACGCGCTCGACATCAAGTTCGGCGAGTCGATCGCGCTGATCGGATACGACGCCGACGGCGAGCGGGTGACGCCCGGTACGCCGTTCAGCGTCACGTTCTACTACCGCGTCGACAAGAACGTGGGCGGGGACTGGAAGCTGTTCACGCACCTCGCGGACGGCGCGGGCACGAGCCGCATCAACTACGACGACAAGGGCAAGCTGCGCTCGCTGCTGCCTGCGTCCGCGTGGGAAGCCGGGCAGTACATCCGCGATCCGATCACGGTCACCTTGCCGGAGGACTGGGACTCGGACGGGCTCGTGTTCTTCCTCGGCTTCTGGCAGGACGAAGATCGCCTGCCGGTCACCGGCCCGAGCGACCACGACAACCGCGCGCGCGCGGCCGAGTTCAAGGTCGAGCGCAAGGAGCCCGTGGTTCCGGAGCTGACGGCGCCCTACTCCGCGTCCGCGGTGAAGCTCGACGGCAAGCTCGACGACTCGGTCTGGAAGGTCGCCAAGTCCGTGGAGCTCGTCAACACGCTCAACGGCGTGCCCGAGCAGCCGACCACGAACGTGAAGGCCGCCTACGACGACAACAACCTGTACCTCGCGTACGACGTCGAGGACGACTACCTGCGCAGCACGTTCACCAAGGACGACGATCACCTGTGGGAGCAGGACTGCGTCGAGGTGATGATCGATCCCGACGGCGACGGGAACAACTACTTCGAGCTGCAGGTCTCCCCGGCGAACAAGCACTTCGACACGCGCTACGACAGCCGCCGCACGCCGCGCCCGTTCGGCCACCTCGACTGGAACTCGGGCCTGAAGAGCGGCGTGCGCGTCGAAGGC
>DASUME010000528.1:0-5968 GCA_036277895.1 Polyangiales bacterium | reverse complement strand
GCTCGCGCCTTCGGCGTGACAGGTGTCGGCGGTGCCGGTGCACGCCTTCGCCTTGCAGGCGGCGCCGAGGAAGACCGGCACCCGGATCGTCTTGCCGTCCTGGAAACGAGCGCGAACCGCGTACTCGACGATCTCGGCGTTCTGCGCGTTCAGGCCGCGCACGACCACCAGCGCCTCGTCGGCGCCTCCCTTGGTGACGACGATCGGCTTCGCCAAGTCGGCGGCCGGGATCACTGTCTCGCTGGCCAGGGGAGTCTTCGGGTTGTGAAAGTCGGCGCTGGCTTGATAAAGCCGCACGCGCAGGCCGGTCAGCTCGCTGCCGAGGTCGTGCTTGACGCTCACGGCGAGCGCAGTCGCGGGCTTCGTCTCGTCGCCGCAGCCCGCGAGCGCGAGCGCGAGCAGCGCGGTCAGTCCCCAAGACAATCGTTTGATCTTCAACATTGAACAATCCTCAACAAGTGCGAGAGAAATCTTGATTACTTGGGACCGACGAGACTCGCTGATGGGTTGCTCGCGATGGCCGCTTCGGTCTTCGTGCCGCCGCCCGAGAGGGCGATGCCGGTGCCTACGGCGGCGGCTACCACCACCACGCCGACTGCGGTCCACAGCCAGGGGTTCTTGTAGAGCGGCTTGCGGGCCGGCTCGTGGTCTTCGCGCGTGCCGTAGGGCGTCTGCGTGCTGGTCGCGGCCGGCGTCATCGAGGCGGCTGCGACGTCGGCGGGCGATGGCACGGTCTTCAGGAAGACCACGATCTGCTCCTGCTCGCCGCCGTTGACCTTACGGTTCTGGCGTTCCGTCAGGAAGCCCTCGGCGCGGAACTCGAGCGTGTGATCGCCGACCGGCACCAACAGCTCGCCGACCGGGCTGAGCTTGGCCTGGTTGCCGTCGACGAACACCTGCGTCTCGCGCGGCTGCGTGACCACCACGTAGCGGGCGAGGAAGCCGCGGGCGCGCGTCAGCAGGCGCTCGGTCTCGGCGCGCAGCTCACCTTCGATCGGCCGGATCTGCGAGGACAGCGATCGCTCCAGGTTGTCTGCGCTGTCGAGGTAGTTGCGCAGCTCGAACTCGGACATGCCCAGGCCGCGGTAGCCGCGTGCGCTCGGCTGCAGCGCGACGGCGCGCGCGAACAACGAGCGGGCCTCCTCGAAGTGTCGCGCTTCGTACTCGCGCACGGCTTCGTCGATCAGCGCGCGGTATTCCGGGGTAGCGTCGTTGGCGACGGGCTTACTCTGCGCGCTCGCCGCTGCGGGGCCGAACGCCGCCACGAATAAGACAATCAAACACCACGAGACGCAGGTAGCTCTAAACCGGACGGCTGACATAGGGGGGCTCCTCGAGACTTGGGTCCACGACCGCGTCGTGGGCTTCGCCGCGGCTCTTGAGCACAGCGCGCGACGCTGATCATTGACGGCAAGGAAAGTCGAACCGTCAGAGTAAAAGAAGACGCGGGCTGATTACTCTGCTCGGTGGGGTGACGCTCGAACGATCCGCACGTCGCTTGCTCGCTCGTGCTTTCTTCGTATACGAGTCTGACGAAGCATCCTTCGCTGCCGTCTCTCTCGATTGCAGACGGAGCGCGCCACGGACGCGCGGGAGACTGTGATGGAACCTGAGCTGGGCACTGTTATCGCCGGTCGATACCGACTGGTTCGCGAGCTCGGACGCGGCGGCATGGGCGTCGTGATCGAAGCCGAGAACGTCGTGACCGGTCGGCAAGTCGCCGTGAAGTGGCTGCATCCCAGCCTGGCGGGCAACCAGGAAGCGTCGATGCGCCTGATGCGCGAGGCGACCGCGACCTGCCGCATCCGTCACCCCAACGTGGTGGACGTCTACGACGTCATCAACGAGGGCGACGCCATCTACCTCGTGATGGAGCTGCTCGAGGGTGAGCCGCTGGAGGCGTTGCTCGATCGCGGTGGCGTGCCGTTCCACGAGCTGATCGCGCTGATCATCCCGGCGATGCGGGGTGTCGCCGAGGCCCATCGGCTCGGCATCATTCACCGTGACGTCCACCCCGCGAACATTTTTCTCGCCAAGGCGGCGCACAGCACGCAGGCCGTGCCCAAGGTGCTCGACTTCGGCATCTCGAAGATCGCGAGCGACGGGCCGTCGCTCACCCGTAGCGGCACCACGCTTGGTACGCCGCTATACATGTCTTACGAGCAGCTGTGCAACGCGCGCGACGTCGACCAGCGCGCGGACGTGTACTCCTTCGGCGTGATCCTCTATGAGGCGCTGACCGGCCAGTCGCCCTTCTGGGGTGAGACGTTCGCCGAGCTCGCGGTGAAGATCGCGACCGGTACACCGGTCCCGCCCAAGCAGCTGGTACCCACGCTGCCGACCGCGCTCGATCGCATCATTCAATGGGCGATCGCGCGCGATCGTGAGGACCGCATCCCCGATCTTCAAACGCTGATTCGTGAGCTGGAGCCGTTCGCGTCGCAGCACGCCTTCCGCTCGCAGATGACCGAGGCCGAGCTCGCGATGCCGCGCCTGCAGCCGCGCGGCGAGGCCAGCGAGTCGCGCAACGACGCGCCCGCGCCGTCGATCGCGCCCGCGCCGCCGGTCACGCCCACGCCGGCCACGCCGCGCGCCACGCTGCCGGTCACCACCCCGATCAACGTGAGCGAAAAGCGCCTCGAAGCGACGGACAGCGTGCCGCCGCCGGCTCGCTCGTCGAGCCCCGTGCAGTCTCTGCCGCCGCCGCGTCGCAAGCCGCTGCTCTCGTACGGGCTCGGCGCGCTCGTGCTGGTCGCTCTCGGTGTGTTCGTGCTGTGGCAGCGCTTCAACAACACGAGCTCACCGATCGTGGTGGGCGCCTCGCTCGGCAATCCACCGGCCGCCATCCCCAGCGCGCCGGCCGCCATCCAGCCGCCCGCCATCCAGCCGCCCGCTCAACCCGCGCTGCCCACGCCCCCCGCGGCGCCGGCGCCAAGCGCTCCGGTCGCGGAAATCCCGCACGGCGCGTTGCCCCCGGAAGCCGCGCCCGCGAGCAAGGCCGTGCTCACGCCCAAGCCGGCCGTTCAGCCTGCGGCCAAGCCGCGCCCGCGCGGCCCCAACGGCGAGTTTCGCGCCGGCCGCGCGCTGCAAGAAGACTTCAAAGACTGACTACTTGGCGCGGTCGACGAAGTGATGCCGGAGGCGCGCATTGAGCCGCCGGATCAGCTTCGTCGCCGCGTCCGCGTCCGCCAGACCGAGCGCGGCCGCGATCTCGCTCGGCCCTTGATCGCTCGCGTAGTGCAACCGCATCGCGTGTAGCTCCTCGGGCGAGAAGCTCGTGTTCATGAACTCCGCGATCTTGGCGAGCTCCAGCTGCTCCGTCATCGCCAGCGTCTTGCCCACGCTCGCGTGCAGGCGGTCGTCCTCCACGCGCTCGGCCTGCGTGTTGAGCTGCCGCTTGCTCGGTCGCGGCCCGCCGCTCACCTCCACGGGCGCGCGGCCGAACTTCGCGCGCAGGTGCTCTCGGATCGCGAAGTCGACCGTGCCGTAGAGCCAGGAGTCGAAGCTCTGCGGCTTGGCCAGCGAACGCTGCGCGAGGTAGCGCGTCAGGTTGCGATGATGGTCCTTCGCCAGCCGCGACAACACCGCCGTCATCACCTCGGCCACCTCTTCGGGCATGTTCAGCCCGCGGGTGCGCAAGCCGGCATGCGCACCCGCGATCTGTTGGATCTGGGGACTGACGCGCGCGAGCAACTGCTGCCACGCCTCCAGCTCGCCCTCGACCGTGCGCTCGATCAGCCGGTCGGTGTCCATGGCCGCGTTATAGCCGGGGCCGGGTGACGCGCCCCCGCGGAGATGATAACTTCGCGCGCGAAAGTCGAGGCCGGTGCAGCTCGAAGGCACGCTTTTGGATGGACGCTATCGTCTCGGCGCCGCGCTCGGCAGCGGCGGCATGTCGGTGGTGTTCGAGGCCGAAGACCTGCGGCTGTTGCGCACGGTGGCGATCAAGGTCATCCGCGGCACCAGCTCCAGCACGCTGGTCGAGCGCCTGTTCCGCGAAGCCAAGGCCGCCGCGCGCGCCGACCACCCGGCCGTGATCACGGTCTACGGCTACGGCAGCGATCAGACGAGTGGGCTCGACTACCTGGTGCTCGAGCGCTTGCGCGGCAGCGATCTCGCGACCCGCATCCTCGAGGCGGGCCCGCTCCCGATCGAGCTCGTCGTGCGCGTCGGCATCGAGACCGCGGACGCGCTGGCCGCCGTGCACGACGCGGGCGTGGTGCATCGCGACCTGAAGCCGGCCAACATCTTCCTCGCGCGCCGCGGCAAGCGCATCGACGAGGTGAAGCTGCTCGACTTCGGCACCGCCAAGCACATCGACATGCAGACGCTGACCACGCCGGGTCAGGTGCTCGGCACGCTCGCGTACATGCCGCCCGAGCAGATGCGCGACTCGAAGCACGTGGACACCCGCGTCGACATCTACGCGCTCGGCGTCACGCTCTACGAGTGCCTGGCCGGCAAGCTGCCGTTCGTGCGCGGCTCGGGCGCCGAGCTGGCGGCGGCGATGATCCTCGGCGTCGCGGAGATCACGCCGGTGCGCCAGCTGCGCGGCGAGGTCTCGCACGCGCTGGCCGCGATCGTCGAGCGCTGCATGCAGCGCAAGCCCAGCGACCGCTTCCCGAGTGCACGTGCACTCGGCAGCGCGCTGACGGCGCTCTCGCCAGCGAATCCGTAGTCCTCGTGTGAGCCGTGTGCCCACACGCGCGCGGCCCTGCGCTGGCTTTGCCGGCTGTGCATGCTACGACCCTGGCCGATGGCTTCCCAGCCAGAGCCGCCGGATTCGAGCCAGGTGGCGGGCCTCGTGCCGGCTCCCGAGCCGAGCCTCGTTCTCATGCGCCGCGCCGACTATCGCCTGGTGCGCACGCTGCTCTCCCTGCAGCACACGCGCGCCAGCGGTGCTCTGCGCGTCGACGCCGAGGGCGTGTTGACCGTGGTCTACGTGCGCGAGGGTCATCCCGTGTTCGTGGAGGGCGGCCTGCCCGCGGACAGCCTCGGCCGGCTGCTCGTGCAGCGCGGCATGATCTCGGAGGGCGAGCTGGCCCTCGTCGAAGAGCAGCGCATGCTGATGCAAGGCCGGCTGCGCTTCGGCGAGGTCGCGCGCCGCATGGGCGTGCTCGAGCCGGACGCGCTGCGCGACGCGCTGCACGATCAAGTGCGCCAGAAGCTCGCGCGCTGCCTGCACTGGGAGCGCAGCCAGCACGTGTTCGTGCCGCAGGATCACGCCTACGCGCGCGGCGAGGACAGCATCCTGCAGATCGAGCCGGTGCTGTACGCGGGCATCACCCGCCACTACCCGCTCGAGCGGGTGCGCGACGTGATCTCGCCGTTCTGGCACGAGGAGCTGGAGCTGCGCGGCGACCCGGAGCAGATCGCCAGGTACTTCGAGCTCGACGAGATCGATCGTTCGCTGCTCGCGCTGCTCGACGGTACCTGTTCGATGCGCGAGCTGCTCGGCGAGAGCGGCGACAACCGCGACCGTGCCGGCCACCTGCTGGTCGCGCTCGCGCTCACGGATCAGCTGGAGCTGCCCGAGCCGATCGCGCCCGAAGAGAGCGGCCCATTCATCATCGAGGACCTCCCGCGCATCCGGCGCGACGGCGAGCGCCCGCCGAGCGTGCGGCCCCAGGCTCGCGAGACCTCGGCGCTGCCCGGCAAGGAGAAGCTGCTGGCCGACAGCGCGTTCCTGCAGGGCAAGGAGCTGCTGCGCGCAGGCGAGTATGGCGCCGCGGCCGACGCCTTCCGCGAGGCCTCGAACCTGCGCCCGAGCGCGCTCGAATACGCGCTGTTCGCGGCCTGGTCCGCCTACCTCTCCACGGGCCGCGCCGTGAAGTGGCGCGACATGCTGGTCGAGCTGTGCGAGCGCACCCTCGCCCAGGACCGCCACCTCGCCTTCGGCTACCACGTGCGTGGTCAGCTCGCGCTGGAGGCCAAGGAGATCGGCCTCGCCCGCGAGTCGCTCAAGCGC
>DASUME010000527.1:0-4472 GCA_036277895.1 Polyangiales bacterium | reverse complement strand
ATCGCGCGCATCGAAGACGAAGCGCTGGCGCGCGACGATCGGCTGACCCTGCAGTGGATCTACGGCTGGCACTCCCTCGTCGACACGCTCTCGGGTGACCTGCCCGCCGCGCGCCGACACATCGTCAGCGCGCGCGAGCGGCTCCCGGAGGACCGCTACACCTTGCCCCACCTGTTCGTGCTGGTGGCCGCCAGCTGCGCCTGCTTGCACACCGGGGACGGGCGCGGCGCGCTGCAGCGCATCGACCGCGAGTGGCCGGCGATCGAGCGCGGCCAGCTGCTGCGGCTCCAGGTCTACCGCGTGCTCCTGCACAGCCTGCGTGCGTCGGCGCTCCTGGTCGCCGCCCACAACGAGCCGCACGCGGAGCGCGAGCTGCACCAGCGTGTCGGCCACGAGCTCTCGCAGATGGAGCACGAGCGCGTGCCGTGGGCGGACGCGATCGCGCTCGCGCAGCGGGGCGAGCTGCGGCTGCAGCAGGGCGACCGCAGCGCGGCGCTGGCGTGCTTCGAGCTCGCCGAGGATCGGCTACGACGTGCGCGCATGGACGCCTACGCCGCCGCGACGCGCCGGCGCGTAGGCCTGCTCACGGGTGGCGACGAGGGGGCAGCCCTGGTGCGCGCCGCGGACGCCTGGTTCGTGGAGCACGGCGCTGCTGCTCCCGACTGCGTGTCCGCGATCTTGCTCGGTGGTTAGGTGCGCTCGTCGCGCTCCAGGTTGATCCAGAGTGCGCTGCCGTCGGGGGACCATTCCTTCTTCCAGATCGGCGCGTTGGCCTTGATGCCATCGAGCGCGGCGCGGCAGGCGGCGAACGCTTGTTCGCGGTGGGCGGAGCTCGCGGCCACCACCACCGCGATGTCGCCGATCGCGAGCTCGCCCACGCGGTGCAGCGCCGCCAGGCGTACGCCGGGGTGCAGCGCGAGCTGCTCGTGGATCACGCGCGCCATCTCGCGCTCGGCCAAGCTGCGATGCGCCTCGTAGTCGAGTCGCGCTACCAGCGTGCCCTGGTGGTGATCGCGCACCATGCCGAGGAACAACGCGATCGCGCCTGCGCCGGGATCGCGCACGGCGGCGATCACTTCGTCGACCGAGAGTGCGACGTCGCGCACCTCGGCGAGCACGCTGCCACCTGCGACGGGTGGCAACACGCTGAGCTCGTCGCCGTCGCGCACGAGTGTGTCCGCGCTCGCGAACTCGTCGTTGCGCGCGAAGCGCATGCGCGTGAGATACGGCGCGAGTCGCGGCTTCTGATCACCGAGCCAGCTCACGAAATGCATGAGAGAGAGCTCGTCAGCGGGATGGTCGAGCACCTCCTCGCTGCATGCGGCAAGCTCGCGCGCGGCCGCGAAGTACACCATGTGGACCTTCATCGAAGCTCCTCTACGCCGAAAAAGCCCGACCGCCAGAGGTCCATTTCGAGGCTCCCGTCAAGGCGCTATCTCGGGGGGTTTAACCAGGGCGGTAATCAAATCAAAACAATCACTTACGCCCTCACCGCCCCCTCTGCTTGACAAGGGGTGGGGGGCACTCTAGCGTGCGGTCTATCGCGGCGCGTAAGAGCCCGATATGATTCAGGCTAGTGGCGCCAATTTTTGGAATTCGCGTCATTTGCCACTTGCAGTGGGTCGCTGAGCCTTTCGGGGCCGCGGAGGGCACGGTGTCGCAGGGACTCGTCTCGTTCCCGTTTCTCGCGTCGCGAGCGCAGTCTCAAGCTCGTCATCGTTTGGTATCGGCTGGCCCGTCGCTTGCTTCACGCCGCCCTGCTGGCCGCACCGCGAGCACGGCCAGGCGTCCGTCGTCGCCGCCGCCGCAGCTGGCTCGCTCGGCGGTCCGCGTCCCGCACCTGGGTTTGCACCAGACCACGCGCGAGGCGCCCACCGGCAACCCGCACCTCTTCGTGCACGAGGGGGCCCGGCAGCAGCTGGAGAAGAGCCTGCGCCGGGTGCTCGGGCAGCGCATCCTGTTGGCTATCACCGACAATCGTCGGACCATGATCTCGGCCAAGCCGGTGCCGGGTGGGCTCGAGATCGGCGTCCACCACATGTTCTTGGACGCGGACCCGTTCACCCAGGTCGCGCTCGGCCGCTATCTTCGTTATGGAGACGCCGCGGCGAACGCGACCATCGGCTCGTACATCGAGTCGAACGTGCAGCGCATCCGGCCGCCGTCGCCGCGCCACAACCTGATCACCCGTGGCCTCAAGCACGACCTGCAGAGCATCTTCGGCCGGCTGAACGACACTTATTTTCAGGGCATGGTCGACGCGACGGTCAGCTGGGCGCGGGCACAGAAGCGGCCGCGGCGCTCACGGGCGTCGATCAAGCTCGGTACTTACTGCGCGGATCGTAAGCTCATTCGCATCCATCCTGCGCTGGACCGCAGTTGGGTGCCGCGCTATTTCGTCGAATATGTCGTCTTCCACGAGATGTTGCATCACATGATGCCCATGCCCATCCGTGACGGTCGCCGCGAGCTGCACACCCCTGAGTTTCGCGAGGGCGAGAAGCGCTTCCGTCAGTACGCGCGGGCCATCGACTGGGAACGGCAGCACATCAGCCGCTTGTTGCGATCGTAAGAGACCCGGTGCGCTTCTCTTCTTCTGACTTCAAACGGCGCCTGCTGGCGCTGTGGCGCGCCGTCGCCAAGCCCCTCGGTCCGACCTGGACGCTGGTGTTCATGGCGTTGTCGATCGCCGCGGTGTATCCGATCTGGCGCGCGAAGCACCCGCCGATCCAGGACCTCCCGCAGCACTTGGCCGCGATCAGTGTGCTCAAGAACTACCCGAACCTCGGGCTCGGGAAGTACTTCGACATCCAGCTGCTGCGTACGCAGTACCTCGCCTACTACCTGCTGGCGCAGGCGCTCTCGTACGTGACGGGCGTGATCCTCGCGAACAAGATCTTCATGTGCATCACGGTGATCGCGCTGCCGATCTCGATCGCTGCACTGCTGAACGCGCTGGGGCGCGACCCGCGGCTGGCCGTGTTCTCGTTCGGCCTCACGTACAACGCGCACCTGATCCTGGGGTTCTTCAACTTCCTCGGCGCGCTGCCGCTGGTGTTCTTCGGCCTGGCGGCCGCGGTGCGCCTGCGCGAGAAGCACACGCTCAAACGCCAGATCGTCTTCGGCATGTTGCTGCTGTCGTGCTTCTACATGCACGTCGTGCCGTTTGCGTTCCTCGGCTTGGGCGCAACGGCGATCCTGATCGGCGACAGCTGGAAGAAGACGATCGAGCGCGGCTACGCGTTCGGACCTGCGCTGATCGCGGTCGGTCTCTGGCTGTTCTACACGCCTGCGGGGCGCGCCACGCTGGGCGCGGCCGAGGCGGCGGAGAGCGTCGAGCGCCCGATCTACGTCACCGTGAACCAGGCGCTGCGCGAGCTCCCCACCTGGTTGACGGACGTGCTGCACCGCGAGCGCGACGATCAGCTGCTGGTGGCGTGGGCGATCTTGCTGCTGTTCGCGCTCGCGTTCGGCTACCAGCCCTGGCGCTCGCGCGGCGACGGCGGCGGTGGCTCGCGCAAGCGCGCGCCGGCTCCGGTGCCGGTCGCCAACGTCGCTGCCAACGACGCGATCGTGGCGCGGGTGGTCTCGCCGTCGTTCGTCGGTGCCACCGCGATCGCGGTCGACTCGGAGCCCGAGTTCGGCGCGCTGCGCGAGCTGGCGCAAGACGGCCCGGCGGCGCGCGACGCGCAGACCGAGCCCAAGTCCACGCCTGCTGCCATCGCGCAGGATGACGGCCCGGTCGCGCCCGAGCTCGATGCAGAGAAGGAGCCGCGCGAGCCGACCTACGCCTGGCTGCTCGGTCTGCTCTCGCCGCTCGCCTTCATCGGCTACTTCGTGCTGCCCTCGGCGTACGAATGGATCTGGCCGATCTCGGGTCGCTTCCCACTGATCGGCTTGTTGTTCGCGCCCTTGTTGTTGCCGCGGATGCGCGGCTGGCTGGGCCACACGCTGCTCGTCGCGGCGGCGTTGGTCGCGGCGCTCAGCTTCTACGAAGTGAACCGCGCCTTCGTGCAGTTCGAGCGTGAGGAAGTCGGAGACATCGATGCGGCGTTGGCGGTCATTCCGCGCGCGGAACGCGTCGCCGGGCTGATCTTCGGTGGCAGCTCGAACATCGTGCGCTTCGCGCCGTTCCTGCACTACGTCGCGCTCTACCAGGCCAAGAAGGGCGGCGCGGTGATGTTCACGTTCGCGGAGTTTCCGCAGTCGCCGTTCCGGTTTCGGCCGGACTCGCGGCCCCCGACCGTGCCCCCTCGCTGGGAGTGGACGCCCGAGCGCGTCGATCCAGATCGAGACTTGCAGTGGTACCGCTACGTACTTGTCCGCGGAGGTCCCGGCCGTATCCAGCGGTCGCCATACTTCGAGAATGTCTTCCAGGGTGCTGGTTGGACCGTATGGCGGCGCGTCGACTCGTGATAGATGGACTGACGCAGCGGGGGTGCTGACCCCGGCGTGCGACGCGCGATTCCCCG
>DASUME010000526.1:0-3980 GCA_036277895.1 Polyangiales bacterium | reverse complement strand
AGGTGCTCGAGGAGCTGCGTCAGATCAAGAAGGGCGGCGGCAACGGCTCGATCATGGGTCGCAACGCGTTCCAGCGTTCCCACGCCGACGGCCTGAAGCTGCTGCGCGACGCGCAGGCGATCTTCAAGGGCTGAAGAGAAGATCGGGCAGGGGCAGGGGCAGGGGCAGGGTTAGGCGGCGCGCTTGCGGCGCTTGATCGCGAACGGGAGCGCCAGCCACGGCAACATCGCGTGCGTGCCTGCGCCGCAGCCGCGCTTGGTGGGCGGGGGCGGGGACGCGCTCGGCGTGCCTGCGCCGTCGGGCGTCGTCGCTGGCGCGACTTCCACCGCGCCCGCTGGCGCGCTCTTCGGATCTGTCTTGGCGGGCTCGACCTTCACCGGCGTCGCGCCCGCGCCCAGCTTGGCGAGATCCTCGCCGGCATCCGCGATCTGCTTGGTGCGGCTGCAGTTGCTGACCGAGAGTCGGCCCTCGTGGGTGCGCGTGTAGATCAGGTAGCTCGCGTCCTTGGCGAACGGATAGCCGCACGCGGCGGTGGAGCCGTTGGTGTAGAGCTCCACCTTCTCCTCGCTGTCGACGCCCTTCCAGGTGCGCACGACGGCGACCGTGATCTTCTTCTCGCCGTTGGTCGCGGCCGAGGCCCCGGCGATGTCGTCGATCGCGAGCACGCGGCCCTCGAACAGCGCGGAGGCGTCTTCGCGCGCCGGTTCGAGCTCCGGCAGCATGCACTTGCAGGCGTGCGCGGAGGGCCGCGCGACCAGGAGACAGACGGCAAAAGCGAGCAGAGCGGAGAGGCGCATACGCGCACCGTACCGCCTCGCGCGCAGTGCCCGCAAACTCGCGCGCGCATGCATGTTCTGCCTCGGCCAATGCAAACGTTGACAGTTCTGGGATCGCCGCCTAAATAAGGCGCCTCCCGGAATACGGGGGGAGAGGTGGCCGAGTGGTCGAAGGCAATCGCTTGCTAAGCGATCGTAGGCGTTAAACCCTACCGCGGGTTCGAATCCCGCCCTCTCCGCCAGAAAACGTCGGCATTGCAGTAAGGTCGACGTTGACGAAGCGAAAGTTGTGGACCATATCCACGGCCCCTGCGCCCGTAGCTCAGTTGGATAGAGCGTCGGTCTACGGAACCGAAAGTCGGAAGTTCGAATCTTTCCGGGCGCGCCAATGATGGATACAACGCACGATTGAGAAGCAGGAGTCTAAAGCTCCTGCTTTTCATCGTTTAAGGTCCACTGATGAGCGACGAGTTGTTCATGCGCGAGGCGCTGCGCGAGGCCGAGCTCGCCGCCGCGCGCGGGGAGGTGCCGGTGGGTGCCGTCGCCGTGCTCGATGGGCGCGTGATCGGGCGCGGCCACAACCTGCGCGAGACCGCGCGCGATCCGTCTGCACACGCGGAGCTGATCGCGATGCGCGCGGCCGCTGCGTACCTCTCGAGCTGGCGGCTGATCGACGTGCACCTTTACGTGACGCTGGAGCCCTGCCCGATGTGCGCCGGCGCGATCGTGAACGCGCGCGTGCCCCGCCTGATCTACGGCGCCGATGATCCCAAGGCCGGCGCCATCCGCACGCTCTACACGCTGGCGTCCGATCCTCGCCTCAACCACCGCACCGAGGTGGCAGCAGGCGTGCTCGCCGAAGATTGCGCAGCGCAGCTAAAGTCGTTCTTCGGCGCCATTCGCAAAAAACGCAGCTGACACATGCACGTGAATGACCGCCAACCTTTGACAGGGTGGAGGCCTTTGCTAACTTCGGCCGCGGAGGGTTGGCCGAGTGGTTTAAGGCGCCGGATTCGAAATCCGGTGTGCCTGCAAGGGTACCGCGGGTTCGAATCCCGTGCCCTCCGCCAGGGGCGTTCGACGCCGAGGAGAGATGACCGAGTGGTCGAAGGTGCACGACTGGAAATCGTGTGAGCCCAAAAGGTTCCGAGGGTTCGAATCCCTCTCTCTCCACTCAGTTCATCGAGTTTGTCACGCGCTCCGAGTGCGTGTTTTTGGTCCTGCCAACGCTGGCTCGCTAAACCCGCCAGGCCCGGAAGGGAGCAACGGTCGTGAAGCCCAGCGTGTGGTGGGGCCACCTTAATTGGCGCGGCTGATCGCCACGCCAATGCGACGTGGGTGGGCGCGGGTTCGCTCGCTTCGCGTCGCTCTACGATCGGCGTGGGCTTGCTTCGCTTTGGCGTTAGTCGCCGCCTGCGGCTCGGACCTGCGCGTCTACGTCTGCTGACGTGGGGGCGGGGCGGGTGCGTAGGAGGATGGCGTCGAGGCCGCCTGCGCTCTGGACCCACTCGCTCAGCTCGCGCATGCGGGCGTCCAGGTCGATCTTGGGTTCGTAGCCGAGGTCCGCGACGGCGCGCGAGACGTCGAACAGGGAGCTGCGGGCGGCGCGCAGGATCTGGGCGACGCGGGCCTGGTGCGCGCGGGAGAACACGCTGCGGACTCGGGCGAGCAGCAGCGCGGCGGTGCGTGAGCCGGTGAGCTTCAGCGGCGCGAGGCCGAGCGCGCTGAACAGGCGCGTGTAGAACTCGCGCGCCTCGAGGAACTCGCCGTCGGTCACGTAGTATGCGCGGCCCGGTGCGTCGTCGGCCGTCGCGGCCAGCAGGGCCGCGTTGCACAGGTTGTCGATGTGCGTGCTGGCGATGATGTTGCGGCCGCCGTCGTAGAGCGTGAAGGCGCCACTGCATACGTCGCGGGTGAGCCGCGAGATGCCATCCACATCGTCGGGGCCCCAGAGCAGGGCGGGGCGCAGCGCCGTCACCTCGAGCGTGTCGTCGCTCTGCGCGAGCATCAGCTCCTCGGCGACCAGCTTGGTGCGCGCGTGCGGACCGACGGGCAGCGTGGGCAGGCTGCGCTTCTCGTCCCAGTGCATGCGGTCTTCCGACGTCAGCGAGGCGTCTGCACAGCTGATGTGCACCACACGCTCGACCCTGGCGTGGCGCGCCGCGCGCAGCACGTTCTCGCTGCCGGCCACGTGCACCCAACGCAGCACGCGCTCGGGCGCGTCGATCGCAGCGATGCCCGCGGCGTGGAAGATCACGTCGCAGCCCTCCGCCGCGCGTGCGATCTGCGCGGGCTCTGCGATCGAGCCCTCGACCACCTCTGCATGCCCAGCTCGCGCCGTGCGCGTCGCCGTCCGCATCAGCGCGACGACCTCATGTCCCTCGTGCGCCAGCCGCCGACACAAGGCGCTGCCCACGAATCCCGACGCTCCCGTGACGAGTGCTCGCATGTGTCGATTGGTAACCCGTGTGGGCCTCAGGTTCACGTGATCCTGTCCAGTGCACCTATTCAGGGAGCGATCTTTGGGACGTGCCGGCGCGTACGGTATCATCAGCTGCTCTGCACAGGCAGACGAGCTGAGAGGACTTCGCGTGTCGAGACGCCGTATGGGGCTCCTGTTGGGGCTGGCTGTGATGTTCACCTCCGCAGCCCATGCGCAGGCGCCCGTGGACTCGCCCGCGGCCAAGCCCAACGACCAGGAGCAGATGCGCAACCTCGACTGGGAGGCGCGCGAGCGCTTCGAGCTCGGGCGCACGTTCCTCGAGGCCGGCCGCTTTCAGCAGGCCGCCGAGGAGTTCGAGCAGGCCTACGAGCTCTCGGGCCGTGAGCAGCTGCTCTACAATGTCTACATCGCGAACCGCGACGCCGGGAACCTGGAGCACGCGGTCGATGCGCTGCGCAGCTACCTGGAGAAGGTCCCGGACGCGCCGGACCAGATCAACCTGCGCGCGCGGCTCGCGTCGATGGAGGCGCAGCTCAAGGGGCAACGCGAGCAGGCCGCGCAGGCGGCCGCCGATCGCGATCGCGCGGACCGGCTCGCGGCCACGCGCAAGGAAGTGGTGCGCTCCAAGCTGCCCTGGGTGCTGATCGGCACCGGCGGCGCGCTGCTCGCGGGCAGCTTGATCACCGGCATCCTGGCCAAGGGCAAGGCGAACGACCTCGACGACAGCGCGTTCTGCGTCGACGGGGGCACGCTGTGCGCAC
>DASUME010000525.1:0-7610 GCA_036277895.1 Polyangiales bacterium | reverse complement strand
CCGACGCCGACACCGCCTTTGCCGATCTCGTCACGGACAAGGCGGGCAAGTGCGGCACGAAGCCGTACGTGACGCCCGGCGAGCCGGCCAACTCCTACTTGATCGATCTGGTCACGCTCACAAAGCCCTGCGCGAGCAAGGACGACGTCTCGCGGATGCCCGACGGCCTGCCCGCGCTGAGCGAAGACGACGTGCAGCTGCTCCGCGACTGGATCACGGGCGGCGCCCTGCGCAACGCGGCGCGCGTCAGCCCACCCCTCGGCGGAGGTCTCGACGCTGGCGTGCGCTGAGGTACTTCGCAGATCGAAGCGCGCAT
This sequence comes from Polyangiales bacterium, assembly GCA_036277895.1. Classification (GTDB taxonomy): domain Bacteria; phylum Myxococcota_A; class Polyangia; order Polyangiales; family DASUME01; genus DASUME01. Next base: position 7,294 of record DASUME010000525.1, on the reverse strand, counting down.
GAAAGCTCTCGGCTTCGCTGCGCTCCTCGCCTTGATCGGATGTACCGAGGACGTCGGCGAGTGCTTCGAATGCCGGCTACCAGCACCTCGCCTGCGAGGGGCCCCGGTCGGCGAGGCCACGTTCGACAGCGTGTTCAGCGCGATCATCGAGGGCTCGGGCTGCAGCGGCTGCCGCTCGAAGCCGCACGACCACGTCGACCTCAGCGACGAGGCCACGGCGTTCGCCTCGCTGGTCACGGACAGGGCCAAGAAGTGCGGTGACAAGCCGTACGTCACGCCCGGCCAGCCCGACGCGTCGTCCTGGTCGACCTGGTCTCCCTCGAGGAGCCGTGCCCCGACGACACGAGCATCATGCGCATGCTCCTCGGCACCGCGCTCGGCCCCACCCAGCTCCTGCGCACCTGATCGAAGCCGGCGCCATGCGGTGACCTGACCCACCGTCCCCTGGCCGCCGATTGCTAGGACCAGCCGCGCGGGGTACGCCATGGCCCTATGAGTGAGCGAAACAGCGCGCGCCCCGAGGCATTTCGGGCGGCGTTGCAGGCGGGTGGCTTGGTGTTCGACGGCGCGATGGGCTCGCTGCTGTACGAGAAGGGCAACCTCTACACGGCCTGCTTCGAGGAGATGAACCTCTCGCGCGCGGACGTGATCCTGCAGATCCACCGCGGCTACGCCGAGGCCGGTGCCGAGGTCATCGAGACCAACACCTTCGGCGCCAACCGCTTCCGGCTCGCGCGCCACGGCCTGGAGAGCAGGACCCGCGACATCAACCTCGCGGGCGTGAAGCTCGCGCGCGAGGCCGCGGGCAAGGCCTTCGTCGCCGGCTCGGTCGGGCCCACGGGACTCACGCTCGAGGCGCTCTCGGAGGAGCAGATCGAGGACGTGGCCGCGGCGTTCCGCGAGCAGTGCGAGGCGCTGATCGACGGCGGCGTGGACGCGCTGATCCTGGAGACCTTCCGCCAGCCCGACGAGATCAAGCTCGCCCTCGAGGCCGCCATCATCGCCGCCGACGGCAAGGTGCCGGTGATCGCGTGCGTGTCGTTCGACGAGGGCGGCACCACCGCCGACGGCAAGGCGCCGGAAGAGGTCGCGCGCCTGCTCGCCGAGTGGCGGGCCAACGCGATCGGCGTCAACTGCGCCACCGGCCCGGCCGGCGTGTACGAGATGCTGACGCGCATGAAGGGCCCGAACCTGCCGCTGGTGGCGATCCCCAACGCGGGCTTGCCGCAGCGGGTGGACGGCCGGCTCGCGTACATGGCCACGCCCGAGTACTTCCAGGTCTACGCGCGCCGCCTGTACAAGGCCGGCGCGAACGCGGTCGGCGGCTGCTGCGGCACCACACCCGAGCACATCCGCAAGATCGCCGCTGCCGCGCGCATGATCGCGGGCGGGCAGAGTGCGGACCCGGGTGGCGGCATGCGCGACGAGAACGCGCACCGCGTGGAGGTCGCGCCCGGCATCGTGGTGGTCGAGACCAAGGACAAGGGCTCGATCGGCGCCAAGCTCGGCAAGAAGTTCGTGGTCTCGGTGGAGGTCAACCCGCCGCCTGGGCTGTCGATCGAAGCCGCGCTGGAGAGCGCGCGTGTGCTCAAGCGCGGTGGCGTCGACATGATCAACGTGGCGGACGGCGCGCGCGCCCAGGCGCGTATGGGCAACCTCGCGCTCTGCCTGCGCATCCAGCAAGAGGTCGGGCTGCCCGCGCTGATGCACCTCACCTCGCGCGATCGCAACCTGCTCGGCCAGGTGGCGCACCTGCTCGCCGCGCACGAGCTCGGTGTGCGCAACCTGGTGGTGATCACCGGCGACCCGCCCAAGATGGGCGACTTCCCCAACGCCACCTCCGTCTACGACACGGACTCGATCGGCCTGCTGCGCCTGATCAGCGCCATGAACCGCGGCTACGACCCGGGCGGCAAGGCGCTCGGCGGCGCCACGCAGTTTCTGTGCGCCACCGGCGCCGAGCCTGCCGCGCACGATTACCAGCGCGAGCTCGATCGCCTGAAGGAGAAGATCGACGCCGGCGCCGAGCTGATCATGACCCAGCCGGTGTACGACCCGGACGTGCTCGGGCGCATGCTCAATGACGTCTCGGGACTCGGCGTGCCGGTGCTGGTGGGCCTGTTGCCGCTGGCCAGCTACAAGAACGCGGAGTTCCTGCACAACGAGGTGCCGGGCATGAAGGTGCCCGAGCCGATCCGCGAGCGCATGAAGCAGGCGGGCGGCGGCGAGACCGGCCGCAGCGAGGGCATCGCGATCGCGCGCGAGATGTTGCTGGCGGTGAAGGACAACGTCGCGGGCGCGTACATCATGCCGCCGTTCGGCAAGCACGAGGTCGCGCTGCGCGTGCTCGAGGGCATCGTTTGATGAAGCTCGCCGCGTTGTTGTTTGTGACGGGCTGCGCGAGCGCGACCTGTCCGGCGCAGCTGATCACGGATCCCGCGCAGGCGATCGCGGCGCAGAAGCACGCGCCGATCCGCAGCCTGCGCGCCGAAGCCAAGATCGATCAGCGCGGCCGCGACGGGCGCATCAAGGGCAAGCTCATGATGTTCGTGGAGCGCCCCGATCGGGTGCGCTTCGACGCCATGACGCAGTTCGGGCCGGCGCTGATCTTGACCAGCGACGGGCAGAACTTCGCGCTCAGCGACTTCAAGGACGGCCGCTACTTGTCGGGCCCCGCCTGCGCGGAGAGCCTGGGGCGCGTGATCGGTGTGGCGCTGGCGAGCAGCGAGGTGGCGAGCGTGTTGCTCGGCGAGGCGCCTCTGATCGCGGGCACGGACGCGCTGAGCTGCAGCGGCGGCACGTACAAGCTGGAGCGCCGCGGGGCCGACGGCGCGCGCGAGGAGCTGGAGCTCGCGGTGCACGAGGCCGATCGCAAGCTGCCGCCCGGCCAACAGCGCCTCTACCTCGCGGCCGCCACGCTCTGGAACCCGCGCGGGGACAAGCTGTACCGCGTTCGCTACGAGGACTACCGGCGCGTGGGCAACGCGGAGTTCCCGCATACGGTGCGCATCGACGACTTCGGCAACCACTCGGACGCGCTCTTGCGCCTGTCGGACGTGGCGGTCGACGTGGCGGTGCCGGCCGGGGCCTTTACCCAGACGCCGCGCGCGGGGCTCGCGCTCGAAGCGGTCGAGTGCGACGGGACCGCGCCCCCGGCGGCCGAGCCGAAGCTGGACCTGCAGGAAACGCCGAGCGCGCCGACGCCCCCGGTCCCCAGCACAGCACCCTGAACTCGCGTCCCCTCGAAGTGAGACGCTAGACTCCACCGAGATGGAGCCCCTGCTCAGCGTCGATGGCCTCGCGGTGTCTTTCCGCACCGACGAAGGCGTCGTGCGCGCGCTCGATGGCGTGTCGTTCGCGGTGCCCAAGGGCAAGACCATCGGCCTGGTCGGCGAGAGCGGCTCGGGCAAGAGCGTGACGTCGCTCGCGGTGATGGGGCTCTTGCCCAGGCCGCCGGCCGTCGTCGACGCGGGCTCGATCCGCTTCGACGGCCGCGAGCTGACGCAGCTGAGCGACCGCCAGATGCGCGAGGTACGCGGCCGCCACATCGGCATGATCTTCCAGGAGCCGATGACCTCGCTGAACCCCGTGTTCACGGTCGGCTTCCAGCTGATCGAGGCGGTCACCGCGCACAAGAAGATGTCGCGTGCCGAGGCGCGCGCCCGCGCGATCGCGCTGCTGGAGCGGGTGGGCATCCCCGCCGCCAAGGACCGCATCGACGCCTACCCGCACCAGCTCTCGGGCGGCATGCGCCAGCGCGTGATGATCGCGATCGCGCTCGCTGGTGAGCCGGAGCTGCTGATCGCGGACGAGCCGACCACCGCGCTCGACGTGACCATTCAGGCGCAGATCCTGGAGCTGCTGGCGGACCTGCAGCGCGACCTCGGGATGAGCGTGCTGCTGATCACGCACGACCTCGGCGTGGTCGCCGAGCACGTGCATGAGGTCGTGGTGATGTACGCGGGCAAGATCGTCGAGCGCGCACCGACCAGCGATCTGCTGACCGCTCCGCTGCATCCTTATACGCGCGGTCTGCTGGAGAGCGTGCCGAGCTACGCGGGCAACCGGAAGGCGAGCCGCTTGCCGACGATCCCGGGCACCGTGCCTGACCTGTCCAAGCTGCCGGCCGGCTGCCGCTTCGCCGACCGCTGTTCGCGTGTGCAAGACGACTGCCGCGTCGAGCACCCGCCGTTGATCCCCTTCGCGCCCCACCGCAGCGCAGCCTGCATCCACACATGACCGTGCTCCTCAAAGTCGACAAGCTGGAGAAGTTCTTCCCGGTTCAAACCGGGATGTTCTCGTTCGACCGCCGCAAGGTGCACGCGGTCGACGACGTCAGCTTCGCGCTGACGGCCGGGGAAACGCTCGGCCTCGTGGGCGAGAGCGGCTGCGGCAAGAGCACGCTAGGGCGCCTGATCTTGCGTCTGATCGAGCCGAGCTCGGGCAGTGTTCGCTTCCAGGAGCGCGAGCTGACCACGCTGCCCGCGGGCGAGCTGCGCGCGCTGCGCAAGGACATGCAGATCGTCTTCCAGGACCCGTACGGCTCGCTGAATCCGCGCATGAGCGTGCGCGAGACCGTGGGCGAGGCGCTGCGCATCCACAAGCTCGCGCCGCGCTCGGAGGAACAGGACCGCGTCGCGGCCTTACTCAAGCAGGTCGGTCTGCGGCCCGAGCACATGCATCGTTATCCGCACGAGTTCTCGGGTGGCCAGCGGCAGCGCATCGGCATCGCCCGCGCGCTGGCGGTGCGGCCCAAGCTGATCGTTTGCGACGAGCCGGTCAGCGCGCTCGACGTCTCGGTGCAGGCGCAGATCGTGAACCTGCTCAAGGACCTGTCTTCCGAGCTGGGGCTCAGCTACCTGTTCATCGCCCACGACCTGTCGGTCGTGGAGTTCATGAGCCAGCGGGTGGCCGTCATGTACCTCGGGCGCATCGTGGAGCTGGCCGCTGCCGACACGCTGTACGCGAACCCACGTCATCCCTACACCCGCGCACTCTTGAGCGCGGTGCCCGAGCTGGTGCCGGGTGGCAACAAGCGCCGGCTCAAGCTGATGGGTGACATCCCGAGTCCACTCGACCCACCCACGGGCTGCACATTCCATCCGCGCTGTCCCGATGCCCAGCCCGGACGCTGCGACGTGGAGCGCCCGGCGCTGCGCGTGCTCGAGGACTCTGCGCATCAGGCGGCGTGCCACTTCGCGTGAGCCGCAACTGCCATATCTCCAGCCGTAAGTTTGCGTTGACCGGTGTGGTGGACATCGGTACATCACGCCCAGATTGCTGTGCGCCGGACGGCGCCGGCTCCCACTTGAGCGGTCCCGCAGCGTGCGGGGCCGCCGAGGTACTCATGCGCCAACGCGCACCGATCGTGCGACGTGTTTCGCTGTACTTGTGCGGGCTCGGGCTGATCGCCGCGTGCGGTGGCCCTGCATCCGCGGAGAACGCTGCGCGTGCGCAGAAAGAGTACGAGCTGTCGGTGGGTCTGCTCGGCGAGCAGAACATACCCGCGGCGTTCGAGCACCTGTTCAAGGCGCGCGATCTGGATCCGCGCAATCCGGAGCCGCATCAGCTGCTCGGCAACTTGTACATGATGCGCGGCGACCTCGCGAAAGCGGAGGCCGAGCTGCGCACCTCCAAGTCGCTCGCGGAGAAGAACGAGTCTTACGGTCCGCCGTTCGTGGCCGAAGTGGAGAACAGCCTGGGCGTCGTGCTCGTGCACCAGAAGCGGTACGACGAGGCGATCCTCGTCTTGCGTGAGACGGCCAGCAACATCCTGAATCGCTCGCCACATCTCGCTTGGGGAAATCTGGGCTGGGCTTACTACGAGAAAGCTCAGTACACTGATGCGGTGTCTGCATTGCTGCAGTCAATCAGGCATCAGAATCGCTTTTGCCTCGGGTATTATCGCTTGGGGCAGGCTTATCTCGCACTGCGCGAGTTCGAGCGCGCAGACGAGGCACTGACGCAGTGCTTGGAAGTTCCGGCCGAAGCCTGTCAGAACCTGCAAGACGCCTGGCACCTTCGTGGGCAAGCTCGAGCACGGCTCGGGCAGCGTGATGACGCCATCCGGGACTTCGAGCGCTGTGTCGAGCTTGCCGCGGGAACATCCGCCGGGCGTGCCTGCCAGGGTTACCTCGAAGCGACGAACTGAGAGCTGGATACTAGGGGGCGAGGGGGAGTTCGTATGGCATCCATCGGAGCTTATCTGAAGCGGGAAAGGGAGCTCCGCCAGGTATCTCTGGAGGAGCTCGTCCAGAACACGCGCGTGCCGCTCAAGATGCTGCAGCACATCGAGTCGGATCGCTTCGACGAGCTGCCCGGTGACGTGTTCGCGCGCGGCTTCGTGCGCTCCTACGCACGCGCGCTCGGCCTCGACGCCGCCGACGTGCTCGCCAAGTTCGACCGCAAGATCGACCTGACCGCGCCGCCACCTCCGCTGTCATCCATCGAGGCCCCCGAGCGCAGCCGCAGCTTCGGGATCGCGATCGCGCTCGTGATCTTGGTGCTGCTGTTCACGCTGGCGCTCTCGATCGTGCTCAATGCCCGCCAGCGCTCTGCCCCGCTGCAGCTCTCGCAAGCTGCTGCGGAGCCTGTTCGTCTGCTCGTCTAGGCGCTAAGCCGAGCGGGTGGCCTTCGTCACCGATGCCTTGCTGCTGCGCGCGAACGACTACCGGGATGCGGACCGGATCGTCACGCTGTTCACGCGCGACGCGGGCAAGCTCTCGGCGTTGGCGCGTGGGGCGCGCGGGTCCAAGCGGCGGTTCGCGGGCTCGCTCGAGCCGTACAGTGTGATCCGGGTCGAGCTGGAGGAGGGACGCGGCGAGCTGCTGACGCTCAAGCGGGCGGAGCTGACGCGACCGTTCGTGCAGCTGCTCTCGGACCTGGACCGCATGGACGCCGCGGCGGGAGCGCTGGCGCTCGTGCGCGAGGCGCATGCACCGCGCGCGGTGGACACGGAGCTGTTCGTGGCGGCAGTGCAGTACCTGACCGTGATCGATCACGAGGGCGACCCGCAGCGCAGCTTGCTGCTCGCGTTCGCGCTGCGCGTGCTGGCGCGTATGGGCATCGCGCCGCGGCTGAGCCAGTGCGGCCGCTCCAACGAGCCGGTGCCCGCCGACAAGAGCGCGTACTTCGACCCGGCACTCGGCGCGGTGGTGTCGCGCCGGCACGGCGGCGGCCCGTTCCTGCTCAGCGCATGGACGCGCGCGCGCCTGATCGCGGCGCAGGGAGAGGGCTGGCTCGATCGCGCTCCATGGGATGGGGCCGAGCTGGCCAACGCAAGAGCAGCGATCGC
>DASUME010000524.1:0-12144 GCA_036277895.1 Polyangiales bacterium | reverse complement strand
GCGAACGATGGGTCAACGAAGCGCGAGCCAGCTATCGAAGGGCCGCGGCGCGCACCGCCCAGGTGCTGCGGATTCCGCAGCCCGAGAGCGGCACCTTCGCGTTCTTCGACACCCGCGTATTCCGGCGCGACGGCGAGACGGCTCACCAACTGCTGGAGCGCATCGCACGCGCAGGCGTGGTGTTGACACCCGGGCCCGCCGCGGGCCGCGACTACGCAGACTGGGCGCGCTTGTGCTTTACCGCAGTGCCCCCGGATACGCTCGATCGTGCGCTCGCGACGCTGGAGACGGTGCTGTACGCTTGAGGCGATGAAGCGACGGGGTTTCGTGATCGCGGGCTCGGCCGCTCTGTTCAGCACGGGCCTCGGCTGGTGGGCGGAAGCCAAGCGCGGAAACGCAGCCTCGGGTCAGCCGGGGCTCTCGCCGCACGAGGGCGAGCTGGTCGAAGACCCGAAGGGCCTGCTCGATCTGCGCCCCGGCTTCAAGTACCGCGTGCTGCAGCGTGGCGGCGCAACGATGAGCGACGGCTACCGCGTGCCCGGTCGTCCCGACGCGATGGGCTGCTTCGATCTCGGGGACGGCCGCTGGGCGCTGATGCGCAACCACGAGCTCGGCAAGAGCGCGCAGTCGATGAGCGCGTACCCGAACAAGCGCGCGCCCAAGGAAGCCTACGACCCGCATGGCCACGGCGGCGTCACGCGCGTGGTGCTCGACGTGCACGGCAAGGTGCTGTCGAGCAACCTCGTGCTGACGGGCACCTCGCGCAACTGCGCCGGAGGCATGAGCCCGTGGGGCTGGCTGACGTGTGAAGATAGCGTCGAGGAAGGCCACGGTCACGTGTTCTTGTGCGCGACCGAGGCCACGCGCGTGCGCCCGCCGCTGCGCATCGAGGCGTACGGGCGCTTCTTGCACGAGGCGGTCGCGATCGATCCGGACGACCACACCGCGTACCTGACCGAGGACCGCGCCGATGGCTGCCTGTACCGCTACGTGCCGCGCGATCGCGCGGACCCGTTCGGACCGGGGCAGCTGCAAGCGATGGCGATCGACGGGCGCCCTCGCTTCAAGCTGGGCAACGATCTGCCGCCGAACGCGCAGCTGCGCGTGCGCTGGCTCGACGTGCCGGCGAAGGAAGGCGAAAAGGACAACCTGCGCTACGCGTCGCAAGAGCGCGGCGCGGCCGTGGTCACGCGCGGCGAGGGCATCTGGCGGCTGGACGACGGGTTCGCGTTTACGTCCACCACGGGCGGGCCGATCGCGAGCGGACAGATCTTCCACCTCAAGCCCACCCGCGAAGGCGGCGCGCTGCGCTTGATCGCACAGGCGAACGACCAGGGCACGCTCGACATGCCCGACAACCTCACCGTCACGCCGTGGGGCGACCTGATGGTGTGCGAAGACAACATGCGCGCGCCCTTCCTGCGGCTGGTCACGCAGAGAGGCCGCGTACTCCCGTTCGCGTTCAACCGTGCCACCAAGAGCGAGTTCGCCGGCGTGTGCTTCTCCCCGGACGGCGAGATCCTGTTCGTGAACATCCAGGAACAGAACCTGACTCTCGCGATCGAAGGGCCGTGGGCCACGCTGCGTGGAGCTTAGGCGACCCACGTAGCCGGGAACCGTGCGCGTACGCGTGTTCGGTCCGCGCGGTGTTGCCGCAGGGCCTACCCGCTCACCCCACTCCAGCAGCACCCGCCGCTTTTCTGCCCTACGTCTACGTCTTCGCCGCAAACGCCGTGCAGTACCCCTTCGGATGGATCGGTCCCTTCACCAGCTGGCACCCCCCGCACGCGGCCGGGTCGCTCTTGGGTTGATAGTAATTGCAAAGGTCACAGCGCTGGTCGGGCTTCGGCGATTTGTCCACGTACTGCAGCGCCGCGCGCGCCGTCTTCTCCCCGTCCGTGAGGCCGGTGAGGTCACTACAGGCGTCGGGTTCCGTCTTCTTGCCGCACGCGGCCAGGCCGAGTAGCGGCGTCAGGGCGAGTAGACCGATCGTCTCCCGCCTGTTCAGCGTCTTCCGCATTGCACACCTCCCACCCTATCCGTGGGCCCATGCCAGCCGGAAGGCAACGCCAGTGCTATGGTCGGCCCCGCGATGTCAGAGGCAGAGGAGCGAGCGCGGCACACTGAGGATGCGGTGCGGATCACAGTTACCGGGGTCGACCGCCCGGGCATCACTGCCGAGCTGAGCACCATCCTCGCCGAAGCGAACGCCGTGCTGCTCGACGTGCAGCAGGTGGTCGTCGGCACCCAGCTGAACCTGAACCTGCTGGTGTCGATCCCGGCGCCCGCGCGGCCGGTGCTGAAGGAAGCGCTGTGGAAGGCGCGTGAGCTCGGGCTGACGGTCGACTTCGACCTCGCGCCCAGCTTCGACCAAGCGGTCGAGCTGCCCACCTGGGCGCTGACCGTGCTCGCCAACCCGATCACCACCGAGCTGCTCTCCGTGATCGCGCGCGCCACCCAGCAGGCCGGCTTCAACATCGAGCGCATCCAGCGCCTGAGCCAGGGCTCGCTGGCATCGGTCGAGTTCCTGCTCAGCGGCAAGACTGGCGAGTGCGAGAAGAACCTGCGCGCCAACCTGGTCGGCCTGCGCACGCGCTACGCGTGCGACCTCGCGCTGCAGCGCGAGCGGCTCACCCGCCGCAACAAGCGCCTGATCGTGATGGACATGGACTCCACGCTGATCCAGCAAGAGGTGATCGACGAGCTCGCCGTCACGCTCGGCGTGCAGGCGCAGGTCAGCGCGATCACCGAGCGCGCGATGAACGGCGAGCTCGACTTCGATCAGAGCCTGCGCGAGCGCGTCCGGCTGCTCAAGGGCACCCCCGTGAGCGCGCTCAGCGACGTGCTCGCGCGCATCGAGCTCACGCCCGGCGCCGCCGAGCTGGTGCGCGTGCTGCGCCGGCTCGGCTACCGCACAGCCGTGATCTCGGGCGGCTTCATCGAGGTCGTGGAGCCGATCCAGCAGCAGCTCGGCATCGACTACGCGTTCGCGAACAAGCTGGAGGCCCGGGACGGCCTGCTCACCGGCGAGGTGCTCGGCACGATCGTCAACCGCCAGCGCAAGGCGGAGCTGCTGGAGCAGATCGCGAAGACCGAGCGCATCGAGCTCGACCAGGTGATCGCGGTGGGCGACGGCGCCAACGACCTCGACATGCTGGCGCGCGCGGGCCTGGGCATCGCCTTCAACGCCAAGCGCACCGTGCAGGAGCGCGCGGCGCATGCCATCAACCAGAAGAGCCTGCTCAGCATCCTGTACCTGCTCGGCATGCGCGACGTGGACACAAGCACCATCGAGGACGCGTGATCCATGCGGTTGTTGCGCGAGCTCGCTGAAGAGATCACGGCGCAGCGCCTGGTCGACGCGCTCTCCGATCAAGGCGTCGAGTCCGAGCTCAAGGGCAGCGACGGGCGCTATTCGGTGTGGGTGATCGACGAGGCCAACCTGACGCGCGCGCAAGAGCTCAGCGACAGCTGGCTCGATGGCGAGAAGCGCACCGCCTTCGAGCAGAGCGCGAGCCGCGGCATGCGCGCGCGCGAGCTGAGCGTGCGCATCGAGGAGCGCCGCCAGCGCCACGTGGAGGCGATGGCGCAGAAGCTACGCCAGATCGCGCGGCCCAAGCCCACGCCGCTGACCTGGGGCCTGATCGCGCTGTGCGTGGCGGTCGGCATGCTGACCAAGCTCGGCGAACAGCGCGGCATGGTCGCGGGCCTCACGATCTGGGACCCGCGCGAGCCGAGCACGCTGAGCGAGCTGTCGTTGTTCGGCTTCGCGCTGCCGTGGCTGGAGCTGCCGCTGCGCGAGCCGTGGCGGCTGGTGACGCCGGTGCTGGTGCACTTCGGCGTGATCCACATCCTATTCAACATGCTCTGGCTGCGCGACCTCGGGCGCATCGTCGAGGCCACGCACGGCGCACGGTATCTCGCCGCGTTCGTGCTTACGTGCGCGGTGGTGTCGAACATCGCGCAGTACGAGATCGCGCAGCAGGCGATGTTCGCCGGCATGTCCGGCGTGGTGTACGGCCTGCTCGCGATGGTGTGGCTACGCGGCCGGCTCGATCCGTGGATCGGCTACGGGCTCTCCACGTCGACCATGCAGTTCATGATGATATGGTTCGCCCTCGGCTTCGTGGGCAACTTCGGCATCGCGAACTGGTGCCACCTGTTTGGCCTGCTCGTCGGCTTCGGCTGGGCCTTCATCGCCCACCGCATCGCCGCCGCCAGAGCCGGCTAGGCCGCGGACTTCTCCGCGTCGTTCTCGACGGCGCCTTCGATCTTCACGTCCGGCAGCTTCTTGCCGGCCAGCTTGGGGCGGCCCTGCTCGTCGTACTCGTACTCGATGCGGGTGCCGAGCACGAAGTCGAACCAGGGCTGGGTGACGCACCAGTTCGCGTCTTGCTCCTTGCCCATGTGATGATCGTAGTGGTGACGAAGATGACGCTTGGCCCACTCCGGATCGAGGTGCGCCTTCCGGTGTCTGTAGAAGTAGTTCAACGCCGAGTACCAGACCGTGGCCGTGAACCACGGCGCGATCGGCAACAGCGGCGCGTGGGCGACCATCAGCGCGGCGATCGCCAGCGCTTCTTTGCCCTGCGCATGTTGCCCGAACACCGAGCGCTGGTAGTCGGGATCGAAGAACTCGTGCTTGCGACACGCGCGGTGGTGTTCGCTCCAGTGGAAGCTGAAGAAGCTCTTCTTCTTCTTCCCCAAGCCGTGCAGGACGTATTTGTGGATCAGCCACTCACCTGCATTGGAGTACAGAAGTCCGAGGGGGACGCCTAGCATGACTGCACCTATGCCCGGCCGCGGCAACAATGACCGGATAGTCATTTTATGACCGGTCGCACTGGACCTCGTCCACTGAAAACAGACCAAATGGTCATCGCATCCACCAGACACGTGGGTGAGCGCCGCGAAAAGCTGCGCTATGGGTGGGGGCTGTGAGGGAACGGGGATCTGAGTATGCGCACTCGAAGTAAGGCCAGCGTTCGGCCCACGCAGCTGCCGGGAGAGCGTCCCGGGCCGATCGGCGGCAAGCGCGACCAGAACCGCCGCGCGCGCACGCAGGGCCTGCTGGAGGCGGCGCAGAAGCTGTTCCTGGAGCGGGGCATCGAGAGCGTCTCGATCGACGACATCACGCGCGAGGCCAGCGTCGCCAAGGGCAGCTTCTACCGCTACTTTCATGACAAGGAAGACCTCGTGCGCGCGGCCTTCGTGCCCGCCCGCGAGCGCGTGCTGGGCGCGTTCGACCGCGCCGAGCGCAAGCTCGCCGAGGCCCAGGGTGCGGACAAGATCCGGCGCGCCTACATGCGGCTCGGACGCGAGCTCGCCGCGGCACTGATGAGCGACCCGGAGATCACGCGCCTGTACCTCCAGGAGAGCCGCGCCCCCTCCGTGCACGCGCGCGTTCCGGTGCGTGAGCTGGAGCGCGAGATCGCCGCCTCGGCGCTGCGCCTCTCCGAGCTCGCGTTCTCGCATGGCTTGCTTCGTCGCGCGCACCCGCAGGTCAGCACGCTCGCCGTGATCGGCGCCACCGAGCGCATGCTGCACGCGTTCTTCTCCGGCGACCTCACGCTCGAGCCCACGGCCGCGATCAAGGGCATCGTTTCCATCGTGCTCGTTGGAATGAGGGAGCCGTAAGCAGCGCAGCACCGGTGGTTCAGGGTGACTCCAGGCTGGCGGCCCTGGGTTCCGTGGTACGACCGGCGCCATGGGACCGGGTTCACGGCGTGTCTCGGGGGAGCTCGTACGAGCCTATCCAAGCACGAACGTAGGCAGCGAAGGCGAGCTGATCGCGCCGGGCGAGCTCTCGCGTTGGCTGCTCCATCGCCTGGCGCAGCTGGCGCGCAGTCCCCAGTCCGTGTTGATCTCCGGCGAGACAGGAACCGGCAAGACGCTGTTCGCGCAGCACCTGCACGAACACGGCGCGGCCGCCCGCACGCTGCGGATCATGAACTGCGCCGCGCTGCGCGACGGCTTGCTGGCAGACCTGTTGAGCGACCTCGATGCCGCGCCGACCACGCTGTTCCTCGACGAAGTCGGCGAGCTCTCGCCCTGGGGCCAGGCCGTGCTGTTGCGGCGCCTCCAGCACGAGCATCCCCACACGCGCTTCATCGCCGCCACCCACCGCGACCTGAGCCAGATGGTGAAGCACGGCCACTTCAGCGGCGAGCTGCTCGCCAAGCTCTCGGGCGCCTCGCTCACGGTGTCGCCGCTGCGCGCGCGGCGCGAAGAAGTGGTACCCCTGGCGCTGCACTTCCTGCGCATCGGACTGCGCAGCGCAAACCTCAAGCTGATCAGCGTCGAGCCCGAGCTGTTCGAGCTGGTCGAGCGCCACGACTGGCCGGGCAACGTGCGCGAGCTGCGCAACGCGATGCTCAACGCGCTCGCCGTGAACGACAGCGGCACGCTGGAGATCGCCGATCTACCCGACGCCGTGCGCGCGCCACCCGCCGCCGCTAAGGGCTATAGCCGCTGAGAAAGCGGGCGAGCTTGCGCGCGGCCTGTCCGCGGTGCGAGCGCGCGTTCTTCTCGTCCGGCGTGAGCTGGGCGCTGGTCTTGCCGAGCTCGGGGATGAACAGCAGCGGGTCGTAGCCGAAGCCGTTCGTGCCGCGCGGCGGATCGTCCGCGCCGCCGCGCACGATCACGCCGTCGTAGCTGCCGCGCGCCTCGAACACGACCTCGCCGTCGGCGACGAAGCAGATCGCACACACGAAGCGCGCGGCGCGCTCGGTCGTGTCTCCGAGCTCCCGCAGCAGCTTCTCGTTGTTTGCGCGATCCTTCTCCTCGCGCGCACCGTCCACGCCGGCATAACGCGCCGAGTGCACGCCCGGAGCGCCGCCGAGCGCGTCCACCTCGAGCCCGCTGTCTTCCGCGACGCAGCTCAGCTGCAGCGCCTGCGCATACGCAAGCGCCTTGATGCGCGCGTTGCCCTCGAACGTAGCCGCATCTTCGACGGGCTCGGGGATGTCGACCGCGAGTTCGTGCAAGCCGACCAGCTCGAAGCCGACCAATACCTGGCGCAGCTCGCGCACCTTGTTCGAATTCGTGGTGGCCACGACGAGCTTCATTGCGCGTCCGCCAGCACGCCGTCGAGCCACTGCACGAAGGAGTCCGCTGCGACGACGTCCTTCAGGACCGGATCGACCGCCGTGAGCACTTGCTTGCGGGTCGCTTCGAGCACGCCAACCTCGGTCAAGAGCTCGCCAACCGTGCGCTGCGCGAGCTCGTCGAGCACCGCGTTCAGCTCGGCCTCGAGCAGCGCGCGGAACACCGGCTGCGTGCGCAGGTGCTCGATCGACAGCGCTACCGCGCGCGCGATCTCCGGCCGCGGCAGGTGCATGAAGTCCTTCACTACCGAGTCGGCCTTGGCCTGAAGCACGTTGCTCACCACGCGATCCCGGATGCGCTCGACGATTTTCTGCCCCTCCGGTGTCTTCATGCGGTCGCGCAGTGCGACCCGGAACTCACTGGTCGCGGTCTGGCTGAAGTCCTTCACCACGTTGCCCATCACGCCGCGCCCCACGTCCGCGAGGTCGCCGATGCTGCGCGACACCTGCTTGCCGATCGCGCCCACGAGCCCACTCATGCCCCGCGGCTTCTTCTCACTCGTTGCCGGGCCCGAGCCCGCTCCACCCATGCCAGGGATCGGCAGCTTGTTCACGAACGCGAACAGCAGCTGCTGGATCACCGGCGCGATCAGCTGCCGAATGTCGTCCGGGTCGACCACATTCTTGAGCCAGCCGAAGCGCGGCCCCTTGCCGGTCTGCACCAGCGCCGTGATCTGCTGCTCCGCCTCGCTCCCGATCAGGTCGCGCAGCCTGTCTTCCTTGCCGTGCAGCGCGGCGGCGATGCGGTCCAAGGCCGGCAGCACGTGCCTCGACGCGATCGTGTCCGCGGTGCTCGCGCGGAGGCCCTGGTAGATACCTTCGATCAGCAGCGCGCGATCGATCGTGTCGCCGACCTTGCGCGCGCTGAGGCCGTCGAACACGAGCGCGATCAGTTGCGTACGATGCGCGCTCTCGGGCGCGGCGAGGACTGCCTGGATCTTCTGGGCCTGCGACATGCGCGGAAGGTGCGAAGAAAGGGCCGGGTCGTCAATGCCGATGGTAAGTTGGCGCGTTGACCTAACCGCCTGGAGCTGGTGAGTGACCTCGATCCCTACGCTCGACGCACGCAACCTGGACCCGAAAGGACTGTTCGCGGCCTTTCGTGAATATGGCTTCGTCTCGCTTCGGGGGCACGCGATCACGCACGCGCAGATCGAGCGCGCCTACGACGCAGTGCGCCAGTTCTTCGCGCTGCCGAGCGACGTGAAGCTGCGCTACCAGCAACCGGGCCAGGGTGGTGCGCGCGGCTACACACCGTTCCGCATCGAGCGCGCCAAGGATCAGAGCGAGCCGGACCTGAAGGAGTTCTGGCACGTGGGCCGCGAGGGCGTCGCGAGCGCCGCCATGCCGCCCAACGTGTGGCCTCCGATCGAGGGCTTCCGCTCGGCGCTGCTCGCGCTCTACGAGAGCCTCGACGCGCTCGGCGCCAAGGTGCTCGCCGCACTCGCCAGCGAGCTCGAGCTGCCCAGCGACTGGTTCACGTCGCGGATCGATCACGGCAACAGCATCCTGCGCCCGCTGCACTACCCGCCGATCGAAGGCGGGTACAGCGGCGTGCGCTCGGCCGCGCACGAAGACATCAACCTGATCACGCTGATGGTCGCAGCGGGCGAGCCCGGGCTCGAGATCTTGCGCCGCGACGGCAGCTGGCTCGCGGTGGAGACGGCGCCCGAAGAAGTGATCGTCAACATCGGCGACATGCTGCAGCGGCTGACCAATTGCACGCTGCCCTCCACCACCCACCGCGTGGTCAACCCGCCCGGCGCCGCGGGCGCCCGTTCGCGCTACTCGCTGCCGTACTTCCTGCACCTGAACCCCGAGGCCGTGATCACCAGCCTTCCCTCCTGCGTGTCGCGCGATCGCCCGGACCGCTACCCCACCCCGATCACGGCCGACGAATACCTTCGTGAACGCCTGCGCGAGATCGGTTTGTTGGCCTAAGCGCCGGCTTTCGGCATGCAATAGGCCTGGCGCCGAGGATCGGCGAAAGGCAGGATGGCGGCCATGACCCGCGATGCGACTCCGTTCGAGCTCGAAGGCATGGTCTCCACGGTGACGGTGCTACGGCTCGCCACCCCGGACCTGAACGCCATCAAGCGCGGACTGCGGGCCAAGCTGGAGCAGCTGCCCGGGTTCTTCCTGGACGCGCCGCTCGTGATCGACCTCTCGGCGCTCGAGGGCACCGACGAGGAGCCGGTCGACGATCCGATCGAGATCCCGCTGGAGATGATCGCGGGTATGCTGCGCGAGCTCAAGGTGGTCCCGGTGGGCGTGCGCAACCTGCGCGAGGTACGCCGTGGCGAGGCGCGCGCAGCCGGTATCGGCGTCATTCACGGCGGCAAGCGCCCCGCAAGAGCAGCGCCCAAGGGCACGGCCCCCACCGAGGACAAGCGCGTCGAGACCACCCATGGCGCCCTGATCCTGCGCACCCCGCTGCGCTCGGGCAAGCTCGTGTACGCCGAACAGTGCGACGCGGTGGTGCTCGCCCCGGTCAACGCGGGCGCCGAGATCATCGCGGACGGCAACATCCACGTGTACTCGTCGCTGCGCGGCCGCGCCCTGGCCGGCGCGCATGGCAACGAGGAGGCGCGCATCTTCTGTCGCAGCCTGGAGGCCGACCTCGTGGCGATCGCCGGCTGCTACCTGCGTGCAGACGAAATCCCGGAGAAGAACCGCGGCAAACCGGCCCAGATATACCTGGAGAATGGCCAGCTCGTGGTCGCCGAGATCTGAGGGTGTTACGGGCGTGTGCCGAAAACTTGTGTGCACCGCCCGGATCCATGTTCATGAGGTATGCACGTGGGACCAGCGTCCCGCGAGCGGGTGCGCAATAGTTTCGAGTCGCGAGGGAAGCGCGGTGTTTTGCCGGCGCTGGGTAGGGCTGGGCAAGGCCGTACCGAGTGGTGCTTCAACCGAGCGGGGAGGTCCGAATGGCTAAGGTGATCGTCGTCACGTCCGGCAAAGGCGGAGTTGGAAAAACCACCACGACCGCGAGCCTCGCGGCTGGTTTCGCGCAGAAGGGCTTCAAGACGGTCGCCATCGACTTCGACGTCGGCCTGCGCAACCTCGACCTGATCATGGGTGTTGAGCGCCGCGTGGTGTACGATCTGGTCAACGTGGTGAAGCAGGAGGCCTCGCTCCGTCAAGCCATGATCCGCGACAAGCGCATCGAGCAGCTGCACGTGATGCCCGCCTCGCAGACGCGCGACAAGGACGCGCTGGACCTGGCCGGCGTGGGCCGCGTGATCGACGAGCTCAAGGAGCTCGGCTTCGACTACATCTTCTGCGACTCGCCCGCCGGCATCGAGAAGGGCGCGCAGATGGCCATGTACTACGCCGACGAGGCGATCGTGGTGACCAACCCCGAGGTCTCCAGCGTGCGCGACTCGGACCGCGTGCTCGGCCTGCTGGATGCCAAGACGCGCAAGGCGGAGCTCGGCGTGGCGATGAAATCGCACCTGCTCGTCACCCGCTACTCGGCGGAGCGCGCGCAGCGTGGCGAGATGCTGAAGGTCGAGGACATCCTCGAGCTGCTCGGCATCCCGTTCCTCGGCGTGATCCCGGAGTCCAAGGCCGTCCTGCACAACTCCAACCAGGGCACGCCCGTCATCCTGGACCCCAACAGCGACGCCGCTGTGGCGTACACGGACGCAATCAAGCGCTTCCTGGGTGAAGACCTGCCGCACCGCTTCGTGAACACCGAGAAGCGTGGGTTCCTGTCGCGTCTGTTCTCGCCCTCCAACGTCTACGCGGGGTGAAGCCATGAGCAACAACGCATGGTTCAAGTTCTGGAAGAAACCCGAGAACACCGCGCAGGTCGCCAAGGACCGGTTGCAGATGATCGTCGCGCGTGAGCGCACTGCGACCACGGCGGGAGGCTTTCTGCCCGCGCTGCAGCAGGAGCTGCTGCAGGTGATCGCGAAGTACGATCGCGTCGACCTCGACCACGTGCAGGTCAGCATCGACCGCCGCGGTGAGGCCGAGGTGCTCGAGCTGAGCGTGATGCTGCCCGAGGCCTCCCCGGGATCGCACCGCCCGAGCGTCCGCACCACGCTTCAGTACGCCTGAGCGCGACTCGATGACGCCCGCCTGCGGGAGGTGGAACGAGGCTGCGCGCGGTTGACGACACGACCCCCGCAGGCTCATGCTGCGGGTCGTAGTGCCAGTAAGCCGTTCACATCGAAACGCTCGCCCTGCCCTCCCGGAAAGCGCGGGCCTTGTACTGTGCATCGCGCTCCTCGCGTGCGACGGCGGCGCAGATGCCGTCGATACCACGACGGATGGTGCCGCCGCCGCGACTGCGGAGGCGGGCGTTGCCGCGCGGGACGCAGGCACGGCTGACGCGCGGGTCGTGCCGCCCGCGCCGCTTGCCGACGCGCAGGCGGTGGATGCAAGCACATCATCGGCGGTCGTTCCTGGCGACAGCGGTGCGCTCGCGCTCAGCGCCGGCGACGCAGGCCCTCCTGACGCGGGTCGCGACGGCGGCAGCTTGGATGCGGGCCGAGCGTCAGACGGCGGGAGCCGTGACGCCAGCACCCCCGCGGACGCGGGCGCCGCGGGGCCAACGGACTCGGGCGTGGCGAGCGCAAAGGCATGCATCCTTCCTCTCGGCGACTCGATCACCGCTTCAGACGGCAGCCACCTCGGCTATCGCTATTGGCTCTGGGACTCGCTGACGCGCGCGAAGTACAGCGTGGACATGGTGGGCTCGATCGATGGCAAGATGAAGTCCCACCCGATCTTTCCAGACCCCAACTTCGACGCCGACAACGAGGGCTACCCCGGCTACCAGACGGCGCAGGTCTTGGCGCTGCTGCCCGGCGTGCTCCCCAAGTATGGCGTGAGCTACGCGTTGATTCACCTCGGCACCAACGACGTCGTGTTTCGCACCAACTCGCCTCAAGACGTCACCGCGCAACTCGGGCAGATCATCGATCTGTTGCGCGCCAAGAACCCTGACGTTGCGGTCTTGCTCGCGCAGATCATCCCCTCGACGTGGCAGGGCGCTGCACAGCGCGTGCCTCCCTACAACGCGCAA